>JALORM010000395.1 GCA_025458985.1 Paracoccaceae bacterium
CAGAACCCGGCGACGCTGAGCCTGACCGGAGACATCCTGTTCTTCGTCCACGGCTTCAACACGCCGCAGCAGACGATGCTGTCGCGCCAGCGCCTCCTGAAGGCGGGCCTCGCGGCGCATGGCTGGGACGGCGTGGTGGTCGGCTTCGACTGGCCCTGCGCGTCGAGCGCGCTCAACTACCTCGACGACCGGACCGATGCCAAGCTGAGCGCGCTGAAGCTGGTTGACGAGGGCATCGCCTCGTTCTCGCGCCTCCAGCGCCCCGAGTGCGAAATCAACATGCACCTGCTGGCGCATTCGATGGGTGCCTTCGTGGTGCGCGAGGCCTTTGACGATGCCGACGACCGTCCTTCGGTGGCGCACAACGCCTGGTCGGTCAGCCAGACGGTGTTCATCGGGGCGGACGTGTCGGCGGGCTCGATGGCCGAGACCAGCGCCAAGTCCTCGTCGCTCTACCGGCACACCGTACGGCTGACGAACTACTTCAATCCCTTCGACGCGGCGCTGTCGCTGTCGAACGTCAAGCGGGTGGGGGTGGCGCCGCGCGCCGGGCGGATCGGGTTGCCGCCGGGGGCGCCGGGCAAGGCGGTGAACGTGGATTGCGGCCCGCATTACGAGCGCACCCGCGGGACTCACGATGCGGTGGGGCACCCGACCCACACCTTCTATTTCCACGATGCGCTGTTCCTGCGCGACCTTGCCTACACGCTGGACGGCGACATCGACCGCGCCTCGATCCCGACGCGCATTGCCGGCCCGGGCGGGCTGGTGCTTGCTGGTTAGGCCGCGCGCCCTTGCGTCAGGGGTCCGGATGCCGGCCGGCCTGCACATGGTCGTGGTCGGGATCGGCGCCCGGCACGGGGTCGTAGCCCGACCCGCCCCAGGGATGGCAGCGCGCGATGCGGCGGGCGGCTAGCCAGGTGCCGCGCAGTGCGCCGTGGCGTTCGAGCGCGTCGAGCGCATAGGCCGAGCAGGTGGGCTGGAACCGGCAGCCGTGCCCGACCCAGGGGCTCAGCAGAAGCCGGTAGGCCCGGACGGGCAGGGCGACGAGGCGGGCGAGGGGGCTCACCGCGCCGCCCCGCCGGTCCCGTGTACCCCGGCGAGCGCACGGCGCAGGTCGGCCACCAGGTCGGCGTAGGGCCGCGCGACCGTGGCCTGGGGTCTCGCGACCAGTACGTAGTCCCAGCCGGGGCGCGCGGCCGCCGGCAGGACCTCGCGCGCCACCGCCCGCAGGCGCCGCTTGGCGCGGTTGCGCAGGACGGCGTTGCCAATCTTCTTCGAGGCGGTGAAGCCGACGCGCACGAGGGCGGGGTCGGCCTCGGCCTCGGCCCGGCGCCGCGCCTGCAGGAGGAAGCCGGCCGTCCCCTGCCGCCGCGCCTGGGCGGCCTTCAGGAATTCGGTGCGCCGCGCAAGCCCCTCCAGCCGCGCCTCCTGCGGACATGACGAAACCGCCGGAGCCCTTTCCGCGGCTCCGGCCTCGGGGCCTGCCACGGGGGTCTCCGGCGGTGTCATCGGTTGGCCCGATGGGCCGGCCTCAGGCCGACAGCTTCTTGCGGCCCCTCGCGCGGCGGGCGTTCAGGACCAGGCGGCCGCCTTTGGTCGCCATGCGCGCGCGGAAGCCGTGGCGGCGCTTCCGCACCAGCTTCGAGGGTTGGTATGTGCGCTTCATCGCTTGAGCTCCAGTCACGACAGGCCCGAACCGGCAGGGATTCGAGGACCCGGAATTCCGAAGCCCGCTCTCTAAGGGCGTGCGGGGGGCAAGTCAACTCGTCCGTTGCCGCTTCCCGACCCGTGCCGCTGAAACATTTTGCGGGCTCCGGCGACACCGATTGTTACAGCGCCTGCCAAAGCCCTGCAGCAATCGCTGTCCGGCGCCTCGCGGCTCATCAAGGCGGCGTGAGGGGGCTATCGCCGGGACCGGCCGGCGCGCATCTTCGGCCCCTGAAACCTGCCGCGGACCGGATCGATGACCGAGATGACCCAACCGACCAATGGCGGACTTGCCCGCCGCCTGCCGCTGCTGGCGATCCTTGCGGTGGCCGCGCTTGGGGCCTTTACCCTGCGCGAGCAGCTGTCGTTCGAGGCGCTGGCCCGGAACCGCGAGGCGCTGCTTGCCTTCCGCGATGCCAACTATCTGCTCACGGCGGCGGCCTTCGTCGCGGCCTACGCGGGGCTCGTCGCCTTCTCGCTGCCCGGGGCGCTTGTCGCCACGCTGACGGGAGGGTTCCTGTTCGGGCTCTTTCCCGGCGTGCTCTTCAACGTGACGGCGGCGACCCTCGGCGCAACCGCGATCTTCCTGGCCGCGAGGATGGGCGCCGGCGACCGGCTGGCCGCGCGGCTCGATGCCTCGGAAGGGCGGGTGGGCAAGCTCCGCCGGGCGCTGCGCGAGAACGAACTGTCGGTCCTGTTCCTGATCCGCCTCGTGCCCGCGGTGCCGTTCTTCGTGGCAAACCTCCTGCCGGCGCTCGTCGGTGTGCGGCTTTCGCGGTACGTCCTGACCACCTTCTTCGGCATCATGCCCGGCGCGGCGGTCTACACCTGGGTTGGCGCGGGGCTCGGCGAGGTCTTCGCCCGGGGCGAGACGCCGGACCTCGGTATCATCTTCGAATGGCAGATCCTCGGCCCGCTTCTCGCGCTTTGCGCGCTTGCGGCGCTGCCGATCGTTCTGAAGGCCTTCGGCGGTAAAGGAGCCTGACGTGGAGCGGATCGAGGCGGATGTCTGCATAATCGGCGCCGGTTCGGGCGGCCTGTCGGTCGCCGCGGGCGCGGCGCAGATGGGCGCGCGGGTGGTCCTGATCGAGGGCCACAAGATGGGCGGCGACTGCCTGAACTACGGCTGCGTCCCGTC
>JALORM010000396.1 GCA_025458985.1 Paracoccaceae bacterium
TGCCGATCGAGAAGGCGCAGAGCCCTGCCGCCGTCGCCGAGGCCGACCCCGCCGAGGACCCCGACGACCCTTCGTTCAGGTTCCACGGATTGCGCGTCTCGCCGCCGTACCAGATGTCGTTGTAGGCGATGGCGCCGACCGTCGTCTTGCCCAGCAGAACGGCCCCGGCCCGGCGCAGAAGCGTGACGATGGTGGCATCGCGGTCGGGCAGGCGGTTCCGGTAGAGCTCGGCGCCCCAGCCGGTGACGATCCCTTTGGTGTCGAAGAGGTCCTTCAGGCCGTAGGGCAGCCCGTGCAGCGGCCCGAGGCTGATCCCGGCCCGCGTCAGCGCATCCGCCGCCTCGGCCTCGGCCAGGGCGAGGTCGGCCGTCACGGTGGCAAAACAGAAGAGCCGCGGGTTCAGGGCGGCGCGAAGGCAATGTCTTCGTCGCTGTCTGGCAGCGGGCCGGGGTCGGCGTCCGAGAACTGCGCAACAGTGCCGCCGGTCGGCATCCGGAAGCCCGGCAGGCGCGGATCGAAGCGGCAGGCGGTCGGCGCGCCGTTCGGCAGGCGATGGGCACGGATCAGCCGGGCCGCGTCGATCTGGCCCTGAAGGTTTCCGGCCATCTGGGCGCGTTCGCCGGCCGTGTAGGCGAGGCCGAGCAGACGCTCGGCCCCAGCAATCTGGTCGGCGGAGGGGATGTCGTCACTCATCGTGGGCAACCTCCCTCCTGGCCGGCAGCGGGGCGGGCGGAACCCTTGCGCCCGCGACACCGGCGCAAGGCCCCGCCCGGCCGGTCACAGCTGCACGCCCCGGGTCAAGGCGCCGTCGATCACCAGATGCGCTCCGGTCGTGAAGCTCGACGCGGGGCTGGCAAGGAACACGATGCCGCGCCCGATCTCGTCGGCGCGGGCCATCCGGCCGGTCGGGTTCAGCGCGAGCGCCTTGGCGAACAGATCGGGGATCCCCTTCTCGATCTGCTGCCAGATGCCGCCCTCGAAGTAGGTGTTCCCCGGCGACACGGCGTTGGCGCGGATGCCCGCCGCGGCATGCTTGAAGGCAAGGCTGCTGGCATAGTGCACCAGCGCCGCCTTGAAGGCGCCGTAGGCAGGGCCGGTGAAGTCGACCTCGCGTCCCGACACCGAGGACACCAGCGTGATCGACGCGGACTTCGACTTTTCCAGCCAAGGCAGCGCCGCGTTCACGAGGCGCACGCAATGCATCATGTCGGTCTGGAAGCACGCCTCCCACGCGGCCTCGTCGTCGGCCACCGCCAGGGCCGACACGTTGCCGATCACGATGTCGATACCGCCCAGCGCCTCGGCAGCCTCGCTGACCCAGGCTTCGAGCGCGGCCTTGTCGGCGACATCCACCGCCTTGCCGTGCACCGTCACACCCGACGGGCGCAATGCGTCCAGCGTCGCTTCGACATCGGCCGCCGTGCGGGCGCAGATCGAGACATGCGCCCCTTCCTGCACCAGCAGATCGGTGCAGCTGCGCCCGATGCCCTTGGTCCCGCCGGTGACCAGCGCCTTCAGGCCCTTCAATCCCAGGTCCATCGTCAGATCCTCACTTCAGGTAGCGTTTCTCGATCGATGCGCCGATGCTGTACTTGGGGTCCACCATGTTGCCGAGCCGCACCTTCCCGCACATCGTGAGAAGCATGTAGGCGTCTTCCACGCTCTGTCCCGTCTCGGCCGCGACCCAGCGGACGAGTTCGCGGTAGGCGATGCGGGCGGCGTCCTCAAGCGGGCGGGCCGAGCCGATGAAGCCCATCGTTGTCTCGGTCTCGAGCTGCGGCCAGCCGTTCCCGTGGCCCTTGATGAGGTCGATCTGCACCTCGACGGTCGCGGGCATCTCGAGCGCCACGCCGCAGAGCTCGCCGTCGCCCTGGATGGCATGGCAGTCGCCGAGGTAGAGGTACCCGCCCGCCTTGTTGACCGGCAGGTAGATGATCGCGCCCGGCGCCACGTCGGGCGTATCCATGTTGCCGCCGTAGTAGTCGGGCTGCAGCGACGATATCGCCTCGATCTCGGGCGCGGTGCCGATGGTGCCGATGAAGGGCTCGTAGGGCAGCTTCAGCGTGTCGGACCAGTAGACCCACTGTTCGTCCACGTTCAGCTTGCGGACCTTCTCGGGCAAGGGCGGGTTCAGCATCGCGGTGATGCCGGTGCCGACGAGGCCGCCGAATTCGGGGATGAGGCAGGTCGTGCCCACCGGCTGAGGCCCCCGCGGCTTGATCGAGAGGATCCGGACGGCAAGCGCGTCGCCCTTCTCGGCGCCGCGCACGAAGATCGGCCCGGTCTGCGGGTTGAGGAACGGAAAGTTCAGGATCTCGGTCGGCCTGTCGGACTCCTTCGTGATCTTGCCTTCGAAGGCGTCGTGCGTCTCGGCCTCGACCACGGCGCCGGGGTCCACCTCGAGAACCGGGTCGGCATAGGGGCCGTAGACGTAGTGGAACGTACCCTGATCCTCGATCGAGATGCGGTGGCGCGCGCCCGGCCGGCCTTTCGCGACGCCCTTGCGGGCCATGATCGACGTCTCGAACCAGCTCATGCTTGTCTCCTCTCCCTTTGTTCAGATCGTGAGGTGTCGGCGGACTTCGTCGCGCGAGGTGATCTCGTCGGGGCCGAGGCTGGCGACGAGGCGCCCCTTCTCCATCACGTAGCCGCGCCGGGCGATCGCGACGATGAGGTCCAGGTTCTGTTCGACCAGCAGGACCGCCATGCCGGTCTGTTCGTTCAGCGTCCGGACGTTGCGGGCGATGTCCTTGATGATCGAGGGCTGGATGCCCTCGGACGGTTCGTCGAGAAGCATCAGCCGCGGCTTTCCGATCATCGCCCGCGCAATGGCCAGCTGCTGCTGCTGCCCGCCCGACAGGGTGCCCGCGCGCTGGCGCGCGCGTTCCTTCAGGATCGGGAAGAAGCGGTGGACCTGATCGTAGTCGGGCTGGCCGCGCCCCTGCCCTGCCACCTCGCCGACCATCAGGTTCTCGCGCACGGTCAGGTCGGGAAACACGTCGCGGCCCTGGGGGATGTAGCCGATCCCGGCCCGGGCGCGGCGGTCGGCCGGTTCGGCGGTGATGTC
>JALORM010000397.1 GCA_025458985.1 Paracoccaceae bacterium
AGGGCGCCCATGCCGTAGGGTGCGGATGGGCAGGACGACAGGCCATGGCCGCGCTTGTCGTAGCGGATCACCCGCAGGCCCGGCGGCAGGCGCGGCAGCACCGCGTCCCACAACCGGAAATCGGTGCCGAGAGAATTCGCGAAGACCAGCGCGGGGCCATCGCCCTCATCGGCATAGTGCAGACGGACATCCCCGAGGTCGGCGATCCGCATCTCAGTAGGGCAGCCCGACGTAGTTCTCGGCCAGTTCCGTCTGCGCGGCGGCCGACTGCTCCAGATGGGCGATCCCCGCCTCCTGGATGCGCTGGGCGAAATCGTCCTGGTCGGGGAAGCGGTGCAGCGTGGTCGTCATCCACCACGAGAAGCGGATCGCCTGCCAGACCCGGGCCAGCGCGCGGTCCGAGTAGCGCTCGGGGGCAAGCCGGTCGCCCCCGTAGAAGGCGCCGAGCGCCTCGTGCAGGTAATGGACGTCGCTGACGGCCAGGTTGAGGCCCTTGGCGCCGGTCGGCGGCACGATATGGGCGGCATCGCCCACCAGGAACAGGCGGCCGTACTTCATGGGCTCGGTCACGAAGGACCTGAGCGGGACGATCGACTTCTCGACGCTTGCCCCGGTCACCAACGCCTCGGCCGCCTCGCGCGGGAGGCGGCGGCGCAGCTCGTCCCAGAAGGCGGTGTCGGGCCACTTTTCGATCCGGTCGTCGGCGGGCACCTGGAGATAGTAGCGGCTGAGCGTGTCGTTGCGCATCGAACAGAGCGCGAAGCCGCGGGCATGGTTGGCGTAGATCAGTTCGTCGGAGACCGGCGGGGTCTGCGACAGGACGCCGAGCCAGCCGAAGGGATAGACCTTTTCGAAGGTCCGGATCTTCGCGCGCGGGATCGAAGCGCGGCTGACGCCGTGGAAGCCGTCGCAGCCCGCGACGAAGTCGCAGTCGATCCGCTGTTCGGTGCCGTCCTTGACGAAGGTCACGTAGGGTGCGCCATCGAGGTCGTGGAGCGCCGTGCCCTGCGCCTCGTGGATGATGCGGCCGCCCGAGGCGTCGCGCGCCTCGTAAAGGTCGCGCGTCACCTCGGTCTGGCCATAGACCATGATCTTTCGGCCGATCAGGGCATCGAAGTCGACGCGGAAGCCGTGGTTGCGCGCGGCCAGAAGGATCCCCGAGTGCGGGAACCCTTCGGCATGCATCCGGCGGGCGGCGCCGGCCTTTTCGAGCATCCCGACCGTGCCCCATTCCAGCACCCCGGCGCGGATGCGGCTCAGCACGCGGTCGCGGGGGTGGCGTTCGACCACCACGCTGTCGATGCCCGACAGGTGCAGGAGCTGCGACAGCAGAAGGCCCGAGGGCCCACCGCCGATGATGCAGACCTGTGTGCGCATGGGTGCCCCCCTGGAGGGCGAGTGTGGACCCGCGGCCGTGCGGGCGTCAACCGGCCAGAGCCGCCCCGCGCGGCCGGGTCAGCCGGCGAAGCGGCCGAGCGCCTCGCGGAAGAGGTCCGCATCGACGTTGCCGCCCGAGGCGACCGCGATCACCGCCTCGCCCGCGACCGCCTCGGGGCGGAACAGCGCCGCGGCGAGCGCGACCGAGCCGCCGGGTTCCAGCACGATCTTCAGCCGCAGGAAGGCCAGCGCCATCGCGCGCAGCGCCTCGTCCTCGCTGACGGCGAGGCCCGGGCCGCAGCGGGCGGCCATGATCGGGAAGGTCAGCCGGCCCGGGCTGGGCGTCAGGATCGCGTCGCAGATATTGCCGGACTGTCGGTTGTTGGTCTGGATCGACCCCGCCGCGAGCGAGCGGGCAGCGTCGTCGAAGCCCTCGGGCTCGACCGGGCGGGCGCGCAGGCCCGGCGCCCTGGCCTCGAGCGCCAGCGCGATGCCCGAGGTCAGCCCGCCCCCGCCGCAGCAGACCAGCACGTCGGCCTCTGTCACGCCCTCGGCGGCGGCCTGGTCGGCGATCTCGAGCCCCGTGGTGCCCTGCCCGGCGATCACCTGCGGCTCGTCGAAGGGCTTGATGAGGGTCAGCCCGCGCGCGGCGGCGATGGCCTGCCCGATGGCGTCGCGGTCCTCGCCCGCCGCGCGGTCGTAGAGGACAACCTCGGCCCCCAGCGCGCGGGTGTTGTCGATCTTCAGCCGCGGCGCGTCGGCCGGCATCACGATGACCGAGGGGATGCCGTGCAGGCTGGCGGCATGGGCGATGCCCTGGGCGTGGTTGCCGGACGAATAGGCGATGACGCCCTTCGCCCGCGTCGCGGGGTCGAGCGCCGAGATCGCTGACCAGGCCCCGCGGAACTTGAAGCTGCCGGTGACCTGCAGGCATTCGGCCTTGACCAGCACCCGCCGCCCCGCGATCTCGTCGAGGAACGGCGAGGAGAGAAGCGGCGTCACCCGCCCATGGCCCTTAAGGCGCCCGGCGGCAGCCTCGATCATCGCGATGTCCATCGGGTGCTCCTCGGTCCAGGGCGCACTGAAGCGCGGACCTGCGGAAAGGGCAAGGGATCAGGCCGGCCCGCCCGCCAGCAACGCCAGCCAGACGCGGATCGCAGCCAGACTCTCGGCTTCGTCGAGGAAGGGGACATGCGCGCGGTCGGGCACGTCCGCGAACACCATGTCGGGCCGTCGCCGGCGCATCTCGGCCGCGGTCTCGCGCGACAGAAGGTCCGAGTTCGCGCCCCGGATCAGCGCCAGCGGCAGGCCGGCGCAGGCGTCGAACAAGGGCCAGAGGTCGGCGGGCGGGCTGTTGAATGCCGCGAGGAACGCCTCGCGCAGGGCAGGGTCGTAGTTGATGGTCAGCCGGTCGCCGCCGTCGAGGAAGAAGTGCCGCGCCTCGTCCAGCCAGCGTTCGGGCGGCACCGGGCCGATGTCGTTCAGCGCCAGGCCCAGCAGGCGGTCCTTCGCGGTCGCTGCCAGCAGCATCCCGACCAGCCCGCCGCGCGAGGTGCCGAGGATCGCGGCCTTACCGATCCCGAGGTGGTCGAGCAGCGCCAGCACGTCGCGCGCCTCGTTCGGGACGGTGTAGGACATCGGGTCGGGCGCCCAGTCCGACAGGCCGCGGCCGCGGTAGTCGGTGCGGATCAGGCGCAGGGGCGGCAGGTGCGGGGCGAGGTAGTCGAAGTCGCGCGCGGTCCGGGTCAGGCCGGGCAGGCACAGAAGCGGCAGGCCTTGCCCCTCGTCCTCATAGTAAAGCGACAGGCCGTCGAAGCCGGAGAAGCGCGCCATCAGCCGGCCCCCGCAAGGGCGGGGATGCCGGTCAGGTCGGTCAGGACGTGATGCGGCCGGGCGGGCAGGCGGTCCATCGGCTCGCCCGCGCGGTTCACCCAGGCAGTCGCGAAGCCGTAATGCGCCCCGGCCGCCGCATCCCAGCCGTTCGACGAGACGAAGAGCACCTCGTCCGGCGCCGTGCCGAAGCGGGCGCCGACCAGGTCGTAGACCGCCCGGGCGGGCTTGAAGATACCCGCCGCCTCGACCGACAGCACGTCGTCGAGGCTGTCGCCGATGCGGGCCGAGGCGACGGCCGCGCGCAGCATGCCGGGTTCGCCGTTCGACAGGATCGCGGTGGCGAGGCCCCGCGCCTTGAGGGTGGCGAGCATGGCGGGCAC
>JALORM010000398.1 GCA_025458985.1 Paracoccaceae bacterium
CCTCGAAACCCCCCGGCACCATCGAGATGGAGTGACCGCGATGGTCGCGGACAGCGTGATCGATGCCCTGTTCACGCCCTTCGTTCCGCTGGCCATCGTCCTGCTCTACCTGTTCCTGCAGGTTCGCCTGATCCGGCGTGGGCGCGGGCCATGGTTCGCGCTGGCGGTCGTGCCGGCGGTTGTGGTCGCGGGCGCGGCGGTGATCGCGGCGGTCGGCGTCCTCGATGGGTCCAACCTCGCGCCGATCTGGCTGGTGTTCGCGGTGCCCCCGGCGACACTCTGGCTTCTGCTTCTGTGGCTTGCCGGTGCGCTGTCAGGGTCCTGGACCGTCGCACCCGCCCGGCCGCGTCAACCGGAGCATCGCGATGGCTCATGACGATACTCTGGCCCGCCTGCTTCGCGCTGACCTGGCCGGGATCGAGACGGTCGAGAAGAAGATGTTCGGCGGCCTGGCCTTCCTGCACCGAGGGCACATGCTCTGCGGGCTCCACAAGGGGGGCGGCATGTTCCGCGTCGGCAAGGAGCGCCTGGCCGAGGCGCTGCGCGTGCCGGGGGCGGCGCAGATGACAATGGGCGTGCGCCTGATGGGGGGCATGGCCGATGCCACCCCCGAACTTCTCGCCGACGACACCCGCCGCGGCACGCTTCTTCGCCTCGCCCTTGCCTTCAACCGAGAACAGCCGCCGAAATAGGCCCATGCCGAAGATCACCGTCACCGGTTACCTGCGCGCCAGGCCAGAAGACCGGGCGCTGATCAAGCGGCTGCTGCCCGAGCATATCCGCCTTTCGCGGGCCGAACCGGGCTGCCTGAAGTTCGACGTCGTGGCCTCCCCCACCGTCGCCGATGCCTGGGAACTCGACGAGGCTTTCGTCGACCGCGCCGCGTTCGAGGCGCATCAGGCCTGTACCAGGGCGTCTGCGTGGGGCCGCGAGACCGCCCATATCCTGCGCGACGTCACCGTCGCCGAGGCAGACTGACGCCATTCCCTACGGCGGGGAAGCCCGCTAGAAGGCCCCGACCGACCGCGACGGAGGGGCCGATGGCCACGGACGACCAGCCCAAGCTCTACCTCATCACGCCGCCGGCGTTCGAGCTGACCGACTTCATGCCCCGCCTCTGCGCGGTACTGGACGGCGCCGAGATCGCCTGCCTCAGGCTTGCGCTGGCCACACGGGACGAGGATCGCCTGTCGCGTGCGGCCGATGCCTGCCGCGAGGCGGCCCATGCCCGCGACGTGCCCTTGGTGATCGACACCCATGTGGCGCTGGTCGGCCGCCTGGGGCTCGACGGGGTGCACCTGCCCGACGGTGCGCGCGGCGTGCGGGCGGCGCGGACGGCGCTGGGCGGCGAGGCCATCGTCGGCGCCTTCGCCCGCGCCTCGCGGCACGAGGGGATGAACGCCGCCGAAGCGGGGGCCGACTACGTCGCCTTCGGCCCGGTCGGCACCTCGGCCCTGGGCGACGGCACCGCCGCGCCGCGCGAGCTCTTCGAATGGTGGTCCGAGATGATCGAGGTGCCGGTCGTGGCCGAAGGGGCGCTGACCGCGGCAAGCGTGGCCGACCTGGCCGGCGTGACCGATTTCCTGGCCATCGGCGAGGAAGTCTGGGGGGCCGACGATCCGCTGGCTGCGCTGTCGCGGATCACTTCTGCGCTTGGCTGATCCGAAGGGTCTGGCCAGCCCCGAAACTTGGGGATAAGCCTCGGACGGGTGCGCTGCCCTGGCAGTGCCGCGCCCGGAAACCCCAGAAAGCCCCGACCCGTGTCATCCACTGCGACCCACCTGACCATCCGCCCCATCGCTGCAGGGGACGAGCCCGCGTGGCGGCGGCTCTGGACGGGATATCTCAGCTACTACCGCACGACCCTGCCCGACGCGGTCTATGCCTCGACCTTCGCACGGCTGCTGTCGGACGACCTGCGCGAGCCGCGCGGGCTGCTGGCCGTCGCCGGGGGCGAACCCGTGGGGCTGGCCCACTACATCTTTCACCGTCACTGCTGGCGGATCGAGGAGACCTGCTACCTTCAGGACCTCTTCACCGACCCGGCCTTGCGCGGTCGCGGCGTGGCGCGGCAGCTGATCCTCGCCGTCTACGCCGCCGCCGATGCGGCAGGGTACCCCTCGGTCTACTGGCAGACCGAGGAATACAACTATTACGGCCGGATGCTCTACGACCAGGTCGGCGTGCGCACGCCCTTCATCCGCTACGTCAGGCCCCAGGGGTGAGGCGGCTCGCCTCCCTGCTGGCGATGGCGCTGCTGCTTGCAGCCTGCGCGCCGCTGCCGGCCCCGCCGGAGGCAGCGCCCACGCGCCGCGCCCCCTCGCTCGGGCCACTGCCCGACATGAAGGTCTTCGGCGCGACCCGGGTCTCGCCGCCGTCCCGGCCGAATGCCGAGATCGCGCAGGATTTCCTGGAACTGACGTTCCGGATGGAAAGCGGCCGGACGCTGCCGGCGATGACCCGCTTCGAAGGCCCGGTGCGTGTCGGGCTGCGCGGCACCGTGCCGTCCGTCGCGACCGACGACCTCGACCGGCTGATCGCGCGGCTCCGGCGCGAGGCGGGGATCGACATCGCCCGCGCCCGCCCGGGCGAGGCGGCGAACCTGACGGTCGAGTTCCTGCCCCGCGCCACCATGCAGCGCGCGGTGCCGCTGGCCGCCTGCTTCGTCGTGCCCCGCGCCGAGACCTTCGCCGACTTCCGCCGCAGCCGCCGGTCCGGGGCGGCCAACTGGGCTGCGCTGGCACGGCGCGAGGCGGCGACCGTCTTCGTGCCCTCGGACGTCGCCCCGCAGGAAGTCCGCGACTGCCTGCACGAAGAGGTGGCGCAGGCGCTCGGGCCGCT
>JALORM010000399.1 GCA_025458985.1 Paracoccaceae bacterium
GCTCAAGGCCGTCCTTCTCTTCGCCGCCACGCTGGCCTTCGTGGTGTCGCCTTTCGTCACCCCGGGCTTCGGAGGCTTCGACCCCGATGCCTTCCCGATTCCGCAGCCCGATCCGCCGGTGCAGCCCGCGGGCTATGCGTTCTCGATCTGGGGGCCGATCTACGTCTGGCTGGCGGTGCATGCCGCCTTCGGCCTCTTCGCGCGGGCCGATGATGTCGACTGGGATGAACCGCGCTGGCCGCTTTTCGGCTCGCTGGCGCTCGGGGCGTCGTGGCTTGCGGTCGCGAACGTCGCGCCGCTGCCGGCCACCGTACAGATCTGGGCGATGCTGATCCTGGCCATCGCGGCCGTTCTGCGCGCCTCGCCGCGGCGTGAACCCTGGCTTCTGGCCGCGCCGGTCGCGCTTTACGCGGGCTGGCTCACGGCGGCCTCGTGGGTGGCGCTCGGGATCTCGCTGGGCGGCTACGGCATCCTGGGCGAGACCGCGGCCGCCGTCGTCGCGCTGTTCGGCGCGACCGTCATGGCGGTTGCCGTGCAGCTCAGGCTGGGCCACGCGCCGCTCTACGGCGCCGCGGTGGTCTGGGCCTTCCTTGCGGTTCCGCGCGCTGCGTCAGGGCCGCACGGCCGTCGCGTCGTAGCCGTAAAGCCAGTCGAACTGCCCGGTCAGCATCCCCGGCGCGAGCGCGCTGGCCAACCGCAGCGCCAGATGCGCAGCCGCCCGCCGCGGTCCGGGAGGCAGGTGGTAATGGCGCGCATTCGCGCTTGCCGCATCGATGACCCGGATCGCCCGGTCGCGCCGCGCCTCCTGGTAGGCCCTCAGCGCGGTCTCGGCCGAAGGCTCGGCCGACAGGCATGCGGCCAGTACCCAGGCATCCTCGAGCGCCAGATTCGCCCCCTGCGCCAGGAAGGGCAGCGTCGGATGCGCCGCGTCGCCCAGAATCGCCGCGACCCCGCCGCGCTGCCAGCGCGGGGCGACCGGGTGCCGGAAAAGGCCCCAGAGGTTCACCCTCTCGACCCTGTCGAGCAGGCCGCGTACCTCGGGCCCGAATCCCGCGAAGGCACGGCGCAGCGCGGCGGGGTCGTCCTCGTGGTGCCAGCCCTCCTCGACCCACTCGCCGCGCTCCTCGACCGCGACGATGTTGCGCAACAGCCCGCCGCGCAGCGGATAGGTGACAAGGTGGCGGCCCGGCCCCATGTGGACGCGCACCAGCGCCGGGGCACCCGGCGTCTCGGGCACCACCGCGCGCCAGGCGGTCTGGCGGGTGAAGAACGGCACCGCGCGCCCGTTCAGCACCTGGCGGACCAGCGAATGCATCCCGTCCGCACCGATCAGAAGCCCGGCCTCATGGCTGGCCCCCTGCTGCGTGACCAGCGTGGCGCCCGTGTCGGACAGGTCGACCGACACGACCCGGTGCAGCAGCCGCACCTTCACGCCCGCCGCCCGCGCGCCATCGGCCAGCAGGGCGATCAGGTCCGCACGATGCAGGAACCGGTAGGCCGGCCCGTCCTGCGGCAGGGGCAGCCGCGCCACCCGCCGCCCGGCCGCGTCGCACAGTTCCAGCGCCTCGGCCCTGAGCCCCGCCGCTTCGAGCCCGCCGCCGAGCCCAAGCGCCTCGATAACCCGGGCGCCATTCGGGCTGATCTGCAGCCCCGCGCCGACCTCGGTCAGCGCCTCGGCCTGCTCCAGCAGCGTGACATCCGCCCCGCGCAGCGCCAGCGCCCGCGCGACGGCAAGCCCCGCCACCCCGCCGCCCAGAACCGTGATCGGAAACCCGTCGAGCTTCATCGCGCCCGTGGTGGACGAAAAACGCCGGGGCGTCCATGCCCCGGCGCAAGCCGTGCTGCCCCTTGGGCCGCGGTCACTCGTCGCGGTGGACGCGCTCACGCCGCTCGTGGCGCTCCTGCGCCTCGAGGCTCAGCGTCGCGATCGGCCGCGCATCGAGCCGCTTGAGCGAGATCGGCTCGCCCGTCTCCTCGCAATAGCCGTATTCGCCGTTCTCGATCCGCCTCAGCGCCGCGTCGATCTTCGCCACCAGCTTGCGCTGCCGGTCGCGGGTGCGCAGCTCCAGCGCGCGGTCGGTCTCCTCGCTGGCGCGGTCGGCCAGGTCGGGGACGTTGCGGGCGCTGTCCTGCAGGCCCTCGATCGTCTCGCGGCTGTCGTCCATCAGCTCGGCCTTCCACGCCAGAAGCTTGCGGCGGAAGTATTCGAGCTGGCGCTCGTTCATGAACGGCTCGTCCTCGGCGGGACGATAGTCCTCGGGAAGAAAGACCTCGGCCTTCATCCTTGCGTCCTCCAGCATGCCCGATATCTGCCCGGTATCCCGATGTGTCATCCGGTTCCCTCGGGCGCCCGTCTACTGGCATTCCGCGGGAATGTCACTAGCTCTCGCAGCCGGTTGCGGCAAAATGCCGGCGGCTTTAAGGTCGCCTCCGGCCTCTCCCTCGGAACGCGAAAAAGTCCCATGAAATTCAACGGCACCGACGCCTATGTGGCAACGCACGACCTGACGCTGGCGGTGAATGCGGCGGTCGCGCTGGAACGCCCGCTGCTGGTCAAGGGCGAGCCCGGGACCGGCAAGACCGAGCTTGCCCGCCAGGTGGCGCAGGCGCTTGGCCTGCCGCTGATCGAATGGCACGTCAAGTCGACCACCAAGGCCCAGCAGGGCCTTTACGAATACGACGCCGTCAGCCGCCTGCGCGACAGCCAGCTGGGCGACGCGCGGGTGCACGACGTGGCGAACTACATCCGCCGCGGCAAGCTGTGGGAGGCGTTTGACGCCCCCGGCAAGGTGGTCCTGCTGATCGACGAGATCGACAAGGCCGACATCGAGTTCCCCAACGACCTGCTGCAGGAGCTCGACCGGATGGAGTTCCACGTCTACGAGACCGGCCAGACGGTCACGGCGCGGCACCGCCCCATCGTCATCATCACCTCGAACAACGAAAAGGAACTGCCCGACGCCTTCCTGCGCCGCTGCTTCTTCCACTACATCCGCTTCCCCGACGTCGAGACGCTGAAGGCCATCGTCGCGGTGCACCACCCGGACATCCGCGATGAACTCCTGACCGCCGCGCTGACCCGGTTCTTCGAGATCCGCGAGACGCCAGGGCTGAAGAAGAAGCCCTCGACCTCCGAAGTGCTCGACTGGCTGAAGCTGCTTCTGGCCGAGGACCTCGCGCCCGAGGACCTGCGCGCCGACCCCAAGGGGTCGCTGCCGAAGCTGCACGGCGCGCTTCTGAAGAACGAGCA
>JALORM010000400.1 GCA_025458985.1 Paracoccaceae bacterium
CCCAGCGGCCCCGCCCCTGCCAGAGGATCAGCCACAGCGCGCCGGCCGTGAACACCGGCAGGAAGGCGGCCGGCGCGGCGGGCAGGAAGGTGACCGACCCGGGCAGGTCCGTCACCCATGCCGCGACCCACAGGATCCAGCGGTTGCCCTGCTCCATCACCCACAGCGCCGGCCCGTGCAGGCCGATCGGCCAGAGCACCGCCGCCGCAACCGCGGCGGGCATGACGAGCGAGCCCATCACCGGAACCGACAGCATGTTGGCCAGGATCGAATAGTCCGCCACCCGGTTGAAATGTGCGGCCGCGAAGGGCGCCGTCGCGGCGCCCGCGACCAAGGACGAGACGAAGAGCGAGGCGACCGGCGCGGCCCATCGGGGCAGGCCCCGGCCCGTGAACCGCCCATCTGCCGCACGGAAGGCGACGATCAGCGCGGCGGTGGCGGCAAAGGACATCTGGAAACCGGGCTGAGTCACCGATTCGGGCGCCATGACCAGGATGATCAGCGCCGCCATCGCGATCGACCTCAGCGACAGCGCCCGCCGGTCTAGCAGGACCGCGACCAGCATGACAACGGCCATCACGTAGGCGCGCTGGGTCGGCGTCTCGCCCCCCGACAGCGCGAGGTAGAAGGTCGCCGCCGCAAGCGCGACGATTGCGGCCAGCTTGCGGGTGTCGAGCCTGAGCGCCACGGGCGGCACCAGCGCCAGCCCCGCCCGCACCGCGGCGAAGACGAAGCCCGCCAGCAGCGCCATGTGCAGCCCCGAGATCGACAGCAGGTGCGCCAGCGAGGAGTTGCGCAGGTCGTCCGTGGTCTCGCGCCCGATGCCCGAGCGGTCGCCGGTCAGCACCGCCGCGGCGAAGGCGCCTGGCTCGCCCGGGATCGCCGCCTGCACGCCGTCCGAGATCGCGCGGCGCAGGCGGGCGATGGCCATTTCGCCGAGGCCCGGATCGGCGGGGTCGAGGAGCAGGACGGGCGTGCGGGTGTAGCCCACGGCGCCCAGGCGTTCGAACCAGGCGGCGCGGCGGAAGTCGAAACCGCCCGGCTCGGCGGGGCCCTGCGGTGGCGAGAGGTGCCCGGTCAGGATCACCGTGGCGCCGGTCGGCACCGCGTCTTCCTCGGCCCGGCCGTGGAGCGAGACGCGCACGCGCGCGGGCGTCTCGTGAGGCGCGACGCCTTCCAGCACGACGCGGTCGAGCGTGAGGCGCGGCTTGTCGGACAGCGAGCGGTCAAGCTCGACCACCCGCCCCTCGACCGCGCCATAGAAGCGGAAGTCGATCACCGGGGCGGCGACCGCGTGCGCCCGCCACCCGGCGATGAGGACACCAAGCGCGACAAGCGCCAGCCCCGTGGCAAGCGGGCGCAGCGCCTCGGGGCCGCGGAGCGCCGCGGCAAGCGCGGCGAGCATGAGCCCGGCGAGCATCAGGTAGAGGTCGCGCCCGGGTTCGACCGGCAGCGCGAACCAGGCGCCGATGCCGGCGCCGAGACAGACCGGTACCCAGGGGAAAAGATGCCCGCGCTGACCCTCGAACGCGCGTAGCGGGGCCGCGGCCACCCCGGCCGCGCGGGTGACCACGCCCGCCCCTTGCGCACGTGCCGTGGTGCCGGCCACCTTGTTCTCCCCCGGCCGAATGCCTAAGACCGGGCCGACCCTAGGACCCGCATGGTTTCCAATTCCTTAACGTCCGCCTTCCGGGAGGCCCCGATGCCAGCCGCCGCTGCCGAAGTCGTCACCCGCTTCGCCCCCTCGCCGACCGGTTACCTGCACATCGGCGGCGCGCGCACCGCGCTGTTCAACTGGCTCTATGCCCGCGGGCGCGGGGGGCGGTTCCTGCTCAGGATCGAGGATACCGATCGCGCCCGGTCGACCCCCGAGGCGACCGAGGCGATCCTGAGGGGCCTCGCCTGGCTTGGGCTCGACTGGGACGGCGCGCCGGTCAGCCAGTTCGCCCGGGCCGAACGGCACGCCGAGGTCGCCCGCCAGATGCTGGGCAACGGCACCGCCTACAAGTGCTTTTCGACGCCCGAGGAAATCGAGGCGTTCCGCGAGTCCGCCCGCGCCGAAGGGCGCTCCACCCTGTTCCTCAGCCCCTGGCGCGACGCCGACCCCGCCAGCCATCCCGACCGTCCCCATGCGATCCGCCTGAAGGCCCCGCGCGACGGCGAGACGGTGGTCGAGGACGCCGTCCAAGGCACGGTCCGCTGGCAAAACGACCAGCTCGACGACATGGTGCTGCTGCGCTCGGACGGGACGCCCACCTACATGCACGCCGTGGTGGTCGACGACCACGACATGGGCGTGACCCACATCATCCGCGGCGACGACCACCTGACCAACGCCGCCCGCCAGACCCAGGTCTACCGGGCGATGGGCTGGGCGGTGCCGGTCTTCGCCCATATACCGCTTATTCACGGTCCCGATGGCAAGAAGCTCAGCAAGCGGCACGGTGCCGTGGGGCTCGAGGAATACCAGACGATGGGCTACCCCGCCGCGGGGATGCGCAACTACCTGGCGCGGCTGGGCTGGAGCCACGGCGACGACGAGGTGTTCTCGGACGCCGAGGCGCAGGCCTGGTTCGACCTGCCCGGGATCGGCAGGGCGCCCGCGCGCCTGGACTTCAAGAAGCTCGACCACATCTCGGGCCAGCAGATCGCGCGCGCCGACGATTCCGCCCTGGTGGCCGAGGCCGACGCCTTTCTGGCGGCAACCGGGCAGCCAACGCTTTCTGCGGCGCAGAAAGAACGGCTCCTGCGGGCCATGTACTGCCTCAAGGACAGGGCGAAATCCTTCCCCGAACTGCTTGAGAAGGCGCATTTCGCCCTGACGGAACTCGTGGCCAGGATGGCCGAGGCTCACGGAACGACGCTCGGCAAGCTTGCCGCGCCGCTCCGCGCAGCGCTCGCCGGCCGCACCGTCAGCCCCAGCGTCTTCGACATGATGCTCGTCATCGGCCGGGAGGAAACGCTCGCCCGGCTCGCTGACGCGGCGGGCTGAGCGTCCTCGCGCGGCCCGTCCCGGGAATGGACCGGCCGGCCCCGCCCGGCCCGAGGAAAGGGACTGACATGGCCGACGGCAAGCACACCCGCAGCGCGACCCTGACGATCGAGGGCAAGGAGATCGACCTGCCGATCCTGTCGCCCACCGTGGGGCCGGACGTGCTCGACATCCGCAAGCTCTACGCCCAGGGCAATGTCTTCACCTACGACCCGGGCTTCACCTCGACCGCGTCCTGCGATTCGACCATCACCTACATCGACGGCGACGAGGGTGAGCTGCTTTATCGCGGCTATCCGATCGAGCAGCTGGCCGAGAAGTCGCACTTCCTGGAAGTCTGCTACCTGCTGCTCTACGGCGAGCTGCCGGACGCCGCGCAGATGGAGGATTTCGAGAACCGCGTGACGCGCCACACCATGCTGCACGAACAGATGCAGTACTTCTTCCGCGGGTTCCGCCGCGACGCGCACCCGATGGCGACCATGGTGGGCGTGGTCGGCGCGATGAGCGCGTTCTACCACGACTCGACCGACGTCAACGATCCCTGGCAGCGCGAGGTCGCGGCGATCCGGATGATCGCCAAGATGCCGACGATCGCGGCCTGGGCCTTCAAGTACTCGGTCGGCCAGCCCTTCGTCTATCCGCGGAACTCGCTCGACTATGCGGGCAACTTCCTCAACATGTGCTTCGCCGTCCCGGCCGAGGACTACGTCGTCGACCCGATCCTCAGCCGCGCGATGGACCGCATCATGATGCTCCACGCCGACCACGAACAGAACGCGTCCACCTCGACGGTGCGTCTGGCGGGCTCGTCGGGCGCGAACCCGTTCGCCTGCATCGCGGCCGGCATCGCCTGCCTCTGGGGGCCGGCCCACGGCGGCGCGAACCAGGCCTGTCTGGAGATGCTGCGCGAGATCGGGACGGTCGACCGCATCCCCGAATTCATCGCGCGGGCCAAGGACAAGGACGACCCGTTCCGCCTGATGGGCTTCGGCCACCGGGTCTACAAGAACTTCGACCCGCGCGCGAAGGTGATGAAGCAGTCGGCCGACGAGGTGCTGGGTCTTCTGGGCATCAAGAACAACGAGACGCTGAAGGTCGCCAAGGAGCTCGAGAAGATCGCGCTCGAGGATGACTACTTCGTGTCGAAGAAGCTCTACCCGAACGTCGACTTCTACTCGGGCATCATCCTCGAGGCGATGGGCTTCCCCACCTCGATGTTCACGCCGATCTTCGCGCTGTCGCGCACCGTCGGCTGGATCGCCCAGTGGAAGGAAATGATCGGCGACCCCACCCAGAAGATCGGCCGCCCCCGGCAGCTCTATGTCGGCGCCCCGCGGCGCGACTACGTCGAGGTGGAGTCGCGGTAGGGCCTGTCAGCCGCGCGCGATTGCGACCGGTGCGGGCAAAGGGCCTTGCCGACCGGCCGACTACCGCCCCTCGAACCGCGCGGCGCGCTTTTCAAGGAAGGCGATCACGCCTTCCTGAAAGTCCCGCGTCCGGCCGCACTCGCCCTGGAGGCGGGCCTCGAGTTCAAGTTGCGCATCCAGATCGTTGGCGAGGCTCTGGCGGAGTGCCTGCTTGACGTTGCGGTAGG
>JALORM010000401.1 GCA_025458985.1 Paracoccaceae bacterium
CAGCACCGCGAGGCCCGCGATCTGCACCAGCCCCCAGGGGCCCTGCAGCCGCAGCACCACCTCGTAGAGCCTGGCGGTCAGGTCCCGGTCGTCGGCCAGCCCCCGCTCGGTCAGCACCGCCTGGATGCCGCCGGTCGAGGCCATGACCGAGGCGTCGCCGAATGAGGCGAGAAGCGCGATGCCGGCACCAAGAACGGCGAGCAGGGCGAAGAGCAGCAGCGGCAGGCGGGACTTCGGCATCGGGTCCTCCGTCAGGGCTCGGTTAGGCTAGCCGAGCGCCGGCCGGCTGCAAAGTCGGTGCATTCGGGGGTCGGCAAGCGGACGATCCTGGGCCATAGTCGGCCCATGCGCCTGGCCCTCGCCCTGATCCTCCTCGCCACCCCGCTGCACGCGTGGGAGTTCCGGGCGACCCCGGTCTGCACCCTCTCCCACGCCACCCCTGATGCCTCGGTGACCGTCAGCTACAACCCGCGCCTGCCCGAGCCCTATGCAATCGCGATCACACGGGCGCTTCCCTGGCCCGAAAGCCCCACCTTCGGCATGCGGTTCGACGGCGCCCGGCCGCTCGCCATCGGCACCGACCGGCACCGGCTGTCCGAGGGCGGGCGCACCCTGACAGTGACCGATACCGGCTTCGGCAACGTCCTCGACGGGCTGGAGTTCAACGCGAGCGCCACTGCCTCGGCCGGCGCGGACTCGGTCGTGGTGGACCTGGCCGGCGCGGCCGAGCCGGTCCGGGCCTTCCGCGCCTGCGCGGAAGGCGGGATCGCCTGACCGGACCAAGGGCCGTAGCGCGGGGCCGCGCGCTCTGCTTGATTGGCGGCGCATGACGATGGTCCGACTCAAGGCCCCCTGGCTTCCGCGGACCCTGCCGGGCCAGTTCCTGCTGGCCGGTGGGGTCGTGATGCTTGCCGGGGCGCTGGTCGTGGGCACCTGGGTCGCACGACGCATCGAGGCGGGCGTGGTCGAGAACACCGCGATTGCCTCGGCGCTCTACATGGAAAGCTTCATCTCGCCGCTAAGCCAGGATCTTGCAAACGCCGAGGGGCTGTCGCCGCCGGCCCGCCAGGCGCTGCACGAGATCTTTTCCAGCACCTCGCTGGGCGAGCGCGTGGTGTCCTACAAGATCTGGAAACCCGGAGGGCTGGTGGTCGAGGCGTCGGACCAGACCCTCGAAGGGCAGCGCTTCGAACCCTCGGCCGACCAGCTGGAGGCCTGGAACGGGAAGATCGCGGCCTCGTTCGAGGATCTCGACGACGACGAGAATGCCGGCGAGGCACAGCTCGGGGTTCCGCTTCTTGAAGTCTACAGCCCGATCCGCGAAATCTGGACAGGCGAGGTGATCGCCGTGGCCGAATTCTACGAACGTGCCGACGGGCTGGCGCAGGCGCTGTCGGACGCGCGCCGCATGGGCTGGCTGGTCGTCGCCGGGGTGTTCCTGACCAGCGGACTGCTGCTTTACGGGATCGTCCTGGCCGGCGGCCGGACGATCGAGCGCCAGCAGGCCGACCTTGCCCGGCAGCTTGCCGAAAGCCGGCGGATGGCCGACCAGAACCGCGCCCTGCGCGACCGCGTGCTGGCCGCCGCCACCCGGTCGACCGCGCAGGCCGAACGGGTCATGCGGAGGGTGGGGCTCGACCTGCACGACGGCGTCGCGCAGCACCTGTCGCTGGCAAGCCTGAGGCTCGACCAGGCGGTGAGCGATGCCGAAGCGGCCGAGGCGAAGACGGTACGCGGCGCGCTCGACGCCGCGATGCGCGAACTCAGGGCGATTTCGCGCGGGCTGGCGCTGCCTGATCTCGAACACCTCGGCGTGGCCGAGGTCGCCGCGCGGGCGGTCGACGATCACCGGCGCGCGTTCGGAACAGAGGTGGCGCTGGCGATGCCCACGGGCGCGGTCTTGCCGGACCTTCCCTTCGCAGCGCGCCTCAGCCTCTACCGCTTCCTGCAGGAAGCGCTGTCGAACGCCCATCGTCATGCCGACGGCAAGGAAGTCGAGGTCACGGTCGTCGCGGTCGCGGGCGGAGTAGAGGCCAGCGTGTCGGACCGCGGACCCGGCTTCGACCCGCAGTCGGCGGCGACGCTTCGGCCGGACGGGGGGCAGGGCCTGATCGGCCTGCGCGACCGGGCCGAGACGCTCGGCGGCCATGTCCGCATCGACTCGGCGCCCGAAGCGGGCGCCCGCATCACCCTTTTCCTGCCGGCTTGAGGAGCCCGCCGATGGCAATCCGCATCGTAGTCGCCGACGACCATCCGATCTTCCGCGACGGGCTTGTCCGGTCGCTTGAGGAAACGGGGGATTTCCGCGTGGTCGGAATCGGCGGCAGTGCCGACGAGGCCGTGGCGCTCTGCGACCAGAAGCGCCCGGACCTCGCGCTGCTCGACCTGTCGATGCCGGGTGGCGGGCTCAGCGCCGTACGCCGGATACGCGAGGCGGCAAGCGCCGGGCAGATCGCGATGCTGACCGTGTCCGAAGACGACGCCGACGTCTCGCAGGCGCTGCAGAGCGGCGCCATCGGATACGTCCTGAAGGGCGTGTCCGCGGCCGAACTGCGTCAGATCCTGAAGGGTGTCGCGGCTGGCGAGGCGCATGTGTCGCCCGGACTGGCGGCCAGGGTACTGGCCATGATGCACCGCCCGCGCGCCGCTGCGCCCGCAGCGCCCATCGACGACCTTACCGCGCGCGAAGAGGATATCCTGCGCCTCGTCGCGCGTGGTCTGAGCAACAAGGAAGTCGCGCGCGAGCTCGACCTTCAGGAAAAGACGGTCAAGCACTACATGACCGCAATCCTCGGCAAGCTTCAGGCCAAGAACCGG
>JALORM010000402.1 GCA_025458985.1 Paracoccaceae bacterium
CGACATCTCGCCGCCATAGACAGCGCCCGTCTCGCGGAGCGCGGCCTTCAGGAAGGCGTGGCCGGTGCGCGCCATGACCGCCCGCCCGCCGGCCCGCGCAACCACATCCTGCGTGTTCCAGACCACGCGGGGGTCGTGGACGATGGCGGCACCCGGTTCCTTCTCCAGGAAGACCTCGGCCAGAAGGCCGACGATGTATTCGCCGGGCACGAAGCGGCCCCGGTGGTCGAAGAGGAAGCAGCGGTCGAAGTCGCCGTCCCAGGCCACGCCCATGTCGGCGCCGGCAGCCAGCACCGCCTCGCCCGTTGCCGACTGGTTCTCGGGCAGCAGCGGGTTCGGAACGCCGTTGGGGAACCTTCCGTCCGGCTCGTGCAGGACCTTGGCGAAACGCAGCGCCGCGCCGCGGCCGGCAAGCGCGGCCTCGATGGCGTCGAAGGTCGGTCCGGCGGCCCCGTTGCCCGCGTTGACGAGGATGGTCAGCGGCGGAAGCAGCCCCGGATCGACGAAGGACAGCACCCGCGACACGTATGCCTCGCGCGCGCCTTCGGCCGAAACGCGGCTGCCGCCGGGGCGCGCCGCGGGGGCCTCGGCCTCGGCAGCCGCGCGGATCGCCTCAAGCATGTCCGTCGGGATCGGAGCCGAGCCGCGCCCGACGAACTTCATGCCGTTGTAGTCCATCGGGTTGTGCGAGGCGGTCACCTCGATCCCGCCGTCGGCCCCGAAATGGGTGGTCGCGAAATAGACCTCCTCGGTGCCGCAGAGGCCGAGGTCGATCACCTCGACCCCCTGCCCGACCAGCCCCTCGGTCAGCGCGGCCGCCAGTGATTCCGACGATAGCCGGCAGTCGCGCCCGACGACCACGCGTGTCGCGCCTGTCGCTAAGGCGAAGCCGCGGCCGACGCGGCGGGCGACGTCCTCGTCGAGTTCCTCGCCAAGCCGGCCGCGCAGGTCGTAGGCCTTGAAGCAGGTGATCGTGCGCATCGGGTCTCTCGGCTCCGGCGAAGGCGCGGCGATGTCTGCATGGCACGCCGCCACGGTCAAGGGCGGGGCGGACGTCCCTCGGCCGCCCGCTTGATGCCTTGTGTTGGCCGCAACGCCCCGTAAGAGTCGGCGCGCGCACCAAGCGGGAGCCCCGGACGCATGCCGACCCTTCATCCTGTCCTGCTCTGCGGCGGTTCCGGCACGCGCCTCTGGCCGCTGTCGCGAAAGTCCTTTCCCAAGCAGTTCGCCCCCCTGACCGGCGACCGGACGCTGTTCCAGGCGGCCGCGCTCAGGCTGGCCGGGCAGTCCGGCGTGGCGCCGCCCGTGGTCATCACCAATTCCGATTTCCGCTTCATCGTGACCGAGCAGCTGTCCGGCTGCGGGGTGGACCCCGGCGCGGTCCTGATCGAGCCCGAGGCGCGCAACACCGCGCCCGCCATCCTCGCGGCGGCGCTGCACCTGGCCGCACAGGACCCGGGCGCGCTGATGCTGGTCATGCCGACCGACCACGAGATCCCCGACGCTGCCGCCTTTCGCGCCGCGGTCGCCGTCGGCCTGCCAGCCGCCGGGGCGGGCCGGATCGTCACCTTCGGCATCAGCCCCGACCGGGCCGAGACGGGCTACGGCTGGCTAGAGCTTTCTGCCCCGCCGGAAGGGACGACGCCCCAGCCGCTCGTCCGGTTCGTCGAAAAGCCCGACCGCGGGCGGGCCGAGGCGATGCTGGCCGGCGGGCGGCACCTGTGGAACGCCGGCATCTTCCTGATGTCGGCGGCGACCGCGGTCGCGGCGTTCGAGGCCCACGCCCCGGACCTCGTCGCGCCGGTGCGTGCCGCGCTGGACGAGGCGCGCCCCGATCTGGGGTTCCTGCGCCTTGCGCCCGGCCCCTGGGCCGGCGCGCGGTCGGTGTCGGTCGATTTCGCGGTGATGGAACTGGCGGGCAACCTCGACGTGCTGCCCTACCTTGGCGCGTGGTCGGACCTCGGCGACTGGAACGCCGTCTGGCGGCAAGCCGAGACGGACGGGCTGGCGACGCACGGCGCGGTGACCGCCATCGACTGCGACGGCAGCGTGATCCGGTCGGAGGCCGAAGGCCTGCACGTTGTCGGCATCGGGCTGAGGGATACCGTGGTGGTGGCCATGCCCGACGCGGTCCTCGTGGCCGATCGGACGCGCGCGCAGGAGGTGAAGGATGCGGTGGCCCGGCTCATCGCGTCGGGCGCGCGCCAGGCCGAGGTCTTTCCGCGCGACCATAGGCCCTGGGGCTGGTTCGAGACCCTGGTCCTGGCCGACCGGTTCCAGGTGAAGCGTATCGTGGTGCACCCCGGCGCCGCGCTGAGCCTGCAAAGCCATCTTCACCGCGCCGAGCACTGGGTCGTGGTCTCGGGAACGGCCCGGGTGACGATCGGCGACGAGGTAAAGTTGCTGTCCGAGAACCAGTCGGTCTACGTGCCGCTGGGTGCGGTGCACCGGATGGAGAACCCCGGGCGGGTGCCGATGGTCCTGATCGAGATCCAGACGGGCGTCTATCTCGGCGAAGACGACATCGTCCGCTATGACGACGTCTATGCGCGCGGCCAGGGCGCCAAGGGCTGACGCGCCGGTTCCCGGCCGGTTTCCTGCGATGGCGCGGTTTCTCCGGACAGCCTCGGGCCGCGCCCGATCCCCGCCGGTCGAATCGCGAGACGCAGCCCTGGCTTGCCGGCCGACGATCGCCCCTGTCCTTTTGGACAGGTTCCGTGGCACGGGAGTCACGCTTCCGAAATCGTGAACCGAAAATTAATCGTTTCCACAGTCGGAACAGTTGTGTCGCAGGACGTACGACAACATTTCCAT
>JALORM010000403.1 GCA_025458985.1 Paracoccaceae bacterium
GCAAAGACCACGCGGCCCGTCTGCCCGGACTCGACGGCGGCGCTTTCCCGGGTGATCGTTCCGGGCGAGGCGAGGTCGGCGCCGAAGACGTCGAGCACCGCCTCGACCGAAGCGGGCACCAGCCGCCCGGCCTCGTCCAGAAGCTGGGCATACTGGGTGGTGGACAGCCGGAACGAGACTTCCAGCGCGTCGGGGTCGATCAGGTCGGCCAGCCGTTCGTTGGCCGACACCAGCCGCCCTTCGACGAGCGAAACGTCGGACAGCGTGCCCGCGAACTCTGCCACGATGCGGGTGTCGGCCAGCGCACGTTCCGCTTCGGCCAGGCCGATGCTGCGGCGGTCCAGCGCGATCGCGGCCTGATCCAGCCGCGCTTCGGCCTGCGCGAGGGCCGCGCGGCGCGACAGCGTTGCCTGCGCAGCCTGCGACGAAGCAAGCTCGGCCGTCTCGACGCTCGCCTCGGTCCCGACCCCGCGCCGGCCGAGGTCGCGCGCACGTTCCAGCGCGCGGTCGCGAAGCACCTCCTGCGCCTCGGCGGCAGCCAGTTCGTCGGCGGCCAGTTCCCGGGCCCGTTCGGCCTCGGCAAGGGTCGCGCGCGCCTCGGCCAGGTCGGTCCGCGCCACGGCCAGCGCGGCCTCGGCGTCGGCGGGGTCGATGGCGACCAGAAGCTCGCCCGCCGCGACCCGCCCGCCTTCCTCGAAGGCAGGCGACAGCTCGATCACCGGGCCGCCCGAGGTGGCGCGAAGCTCCAGCGTGCGGCGGCTGCGCACCTCGCCGAAGACGGTCAGCAGCCGATCAGGCCCGCGGTCAGCGCGAGCAGGAAGAGCCCGGTGAGGCTCCGCCTCAGGAATCGCATGTGCCGTACCGCTCCCTTGCCGATCCGTGCTGGGTCAGGACCGCGAATCTAGCGCCGGATGCGGTCGCGTCCAAGCAACATGACTGTTACGCGCCTGCGGCCTATTTCCGTCGCAGATGCTCGTCCAGCCGGGGCATGATCTCGACGAAGTTGCAGGGCCGGTGGCGGAAGTCGAACTGCCACTTCAGGATCTCGTCCCAGGCATCGCGGCAGGCGCCGGGGCTGCCGGGCAGCGCGAAGAGGTAGGTGCCGTTCGCCACGCCGCCGCAGGCGCGCGACTGCACCGCCGAGGTGCCGATCTTCTGCATCGAGACGATGGTGAAGACGGTGGCGAAGGCCTCGATCTCCTTCTCGTAGACGTCGCGGTGCGCCTCGACCGTCACGTCGCGCCCCGTGAGGCCGGTGCCGCCCGTGGTCAGCACCGCATCGATCCCAGGGTCGGCGCACCAGTCCCGCAGGATCGCCGCGATCCCGGCCCGATCGTCCTTCACGATCCGCCGGTCGGCAAGGGCATGGCCGGCTTCGGCGATGCGGGCGGCCAGCGTGTCGCCCGACGTGTCGTCGGCGGCCTGCCTTGTGTCCGACACGGTCAGCACCGCAAAGCGGACGGGGATGAACGCCTTCGTCTCGTCGATGCGGCTCATCTGCGGCCCTCCAGAGCCAGCCTGACGGCCAAGGCGCCGAACAGGGTTGCGGTGACCCGGCGCAGCACCCGCTTGACCCGCGCATCGCGCGCCAGCGCCCGGCCCAGCCCGCCCGAGAACACGCCGACGAGGCCGTTCACCACGAATCCGCCCAGCGCGATCACCGCGCCGAAGGTCAGGAACTGCGGCAGGACCGGGCGCGCGGGGTCCAAGAACTGCGGCACGAAGGCCAGGATGAACAGGATCACCTTGGGGTTGGTCAGGTTCACGATCAGCCCGTCGCGGAACGCGCGCGAGGGGCGGACGGCGGGCCGGCCGCCGGCGCCGAGCGGCGTCCGCAGCGTTCGCCAGGCCAGCCACAGCAGGTAGGCCACCCCCGCCCAGCGGATCAGGTCGAACGCCTCGGGATGGCGTGCCACGAGCGCGCCGAGCCCCAGGCCGGCGGCCGTGACATGCACCATCGACCCCGCCGAGATGCCGGCCGAGGCCGCCAGCGCCGGCCGCGCCCCGCCGCGCGCGCCCTGGGCGAGGCAGAACATCATGTCCGCCCCCGGCGTGAGGTTCAGCGCCAGCGCCGCCGGGATGAAGGCGAGAAGGGTGAGGGGGTCGATGGGAAGGGTCATGTCTGGTCTTTCGCGCGGGCGACGATCAGGAAGACGCCCCCGAGAACCACGATACTCGCGAGCGCGGCGACAGGCGAGCCCTGCACCAGCTGAACAGCCGAAAAGCCGGCTGTCATGGCGTACCAGCCTGCGCCGAACCAGCCGAGCAGCCGGGTTCCTCCGCCCGTGAGGCGGGCGGCTGCTGCGCCGTAGGCCGCGACGCAGAGCGCGAGGGCCCCCAACGACAGCCAGAGCGGCCCGCCGGCCTCGCCGGTAAGCACGGACAGGAAGAACGGGATCACCCCCGCCAGCCCCAGAAGAAACGCGGCCGCGGGACCGAAGGCCGGGCGCGGTCCCGGCCGGGCCGCGATCCGGCTGCCCAGCCAGACCAGCGCCGCGATCGCCGCCCAGAGGCCGGCGAAGGCGGCCGCACCGGGCTGCGGCACGGGTG
Source organism: Paracoccaceae bacterium (assembly GCA_025458985.1). Taxonomy (GTDB): domain Bacteria; phylum Pseudomonadota; class Alphaproteobacteria; order Rhodobacterales; family Rhodobacteraceae; genus JALORM01. The sequence goes on from JALORM010000403.1 coordinate 2,551, forward strand.
CGGCCCCGGGAGGCAGGGGCGGGTCGGTCAGGGCAAAGAAGGCCGAGGCCGCGGCCGCGGCGACGACACCGGTTGCGATCAGGCCCCTCCGGCCAAGCCAGTGGCGGTGCCGCCCGGGCCAGAGCCCTTCGGTCAGGGCGATGGGCAGGACCACCGACGACAGCGCGTGCCAGCTCAGCAGGAAGGCGGCAAAGGCGAGGTTGACGCCGAAGACAAGGGGCATCCCGTCGAACACGGGAAGCGGCAGCCCCGTCTCCCGGAAGATCGTGCGCGCATAGAGCCCTTCGTTCACCAGCCCGTAGCCGAGGCCCATGACGAGGAGGCCCGGCCAGCCCGCGCCGGTCCGCGCGGCGATCTCGCGCAGGGCCAGGACCGGCAGGCCATAGGCGAAGACGTAGATGAGGACCGCCCCCGCGGCCATCCGCGGGGCCGGGGTGGCGCCCGACAGCAGTTCGGGCAGAAGCGCGGCCAGCAGGACCAGCGTGACGGCCGGCCGCCAGCCAGCACCAAGTCTGGTTTGAGGCTCAGGCCTCACCGGTCGCAATCTCCGCCGCCGGGCGGGCGCCCTGTGCCAGGCTGTCCGCCCCCGGCGTGAGATTCAGCGCCAGCGCCGCCGGCAGGAAGGCGAGGAGGGTCAGCGGGTCGATCATGGTCAATGGCTGGGTCCGGTCACCGACAGGCGCGGGCGCGACAACAGCCTGTCCAGTTCGGCGTCGTAGGCGGGGCTTGCGACATGTGCCAGGATGCCGGACCAGTCCTCCGTCATCGAAGCCGTCTGGACTGACCCTGCGGATGGGCACGCAGGCAGGTCACCC
>JALORM010000404.1 GCA_025458985.1 Paracoccaceae bacterium
GGGATCGCCTCGGGATGGGCGCGCCTGTAGATCTCGGCGATCTTCCGCGACAGGATCGCATCCTCGAGCTCCAGCTCGTAGTCCTCGTCCAGCGTGTCGGCCAGTTCGGCCTCCAGCCAGTCGCGGGCGTCGTCGTCCTGTGTCATCGCGCGGCCTCCCGAAGTACGCCGGTCGCTTGGATCATGCGCCCGTGACGGTTTTGCGACACGGCCCGGCGGGCTATGCTCAAACCAGCCGGCTGACGTCCTTGGCTGCGCGGACGAAATCGGCGAACAGCGGATGCGGGGCGAAGGGCTTGGACTTCAGCTCGGGGTGGAACTGGACGCCGATGAACCAGGGATGGCCCTCGATCTCGACGATTTCGGGAAGGCGGCCGTCGGGGCTCATTCCCGAAAAGCTCAGGCCGCACTTCTCCAGCTTGTCGCGGTACTTGATGTCGACCTCGTAGCGGTGGCGGTGGCGTTCCTCGATCGAGGTGGCGCCATAGACGCCCGCCACCTTCGACCCTGCCGCCAGCACCGCGGTATAAGCGCCAAGCCGCATCGTGCCGCCCTTGTCGTCGCCGACCTTGCGGGCGACGGTCTGGTTGCCCTGCACCCATTCCTTCAGGTGATAGACAACCGGCGTGAACCGCTTCGCGCCGGCCTCGTGGTCGAATTCCTCGGACCCTGCGTCCGCCAGCCCCGCCAGGTTACGGCTGGCCTCGATCACCGCCATCTGCATGCCGAGGCAGATCCCCAGATAGGGGATCTTCTTCTCGCGCGCGAACTGGGCGGCCTTGATCTTGCCTTCCGTCCCGCGCCACTGGGCGCGGACGCGGACGCGGTTGGCCATGCCGCCGTGGGTCAGCGCCTCGGCGATCGACTTGTAGGCGTCTTCCAGCTGCGTGTACTTGCCGACGATGGCGACGCGGACCTCGCCCTCGGCGTTCTCCAGGCGGTCGATCACGTCTTCCCAGCGCCGCAGGTCGGGGCGCGGCGCGGGCGAGATCATGAAGGCATCCAGCACCGCCTGGTCCAGACCCTCGCGGTGATAGGCAAGCGGTGCCTCGTAAATCGACTTCAGGTCCGGCGCGGCGATCACCGCCTCCTTCCGGACGTTGCAGAAGAGCGCGATCTTCGCCCGCTCCTTCTCGGGGATCGGATGCTCGGACCGGCACACCAGCACGTCGGGCGCGATCCCGATGGCGCGCAGTTCCTTGACCGAATGCTGGGTGGGCTTGGTCTTCAGCTCGCCCGAGGCCGCGATGTAGGGCAGAAGCGTCAGGTGCATGAAGATGCACTGGCCGCGCGGGCGGTCCTGGGCGAACTGGCGGATCGCCTCGAAGAACGGAAGCCCTTCGATGTCGCCGACCGTCCCGCCGATCTCGCACAGCATGAAATCGACCTCGGAGTCGCCGATGGCCAGGAAGTCCTTGATCTCGTTCGTGACGTGCGGGATCACCTGGATCGTCTTGCCGAGGTAGTCGCCGCGGCGCTCCTTCTCGAGCACGTTGGAATAGATCCGCCCCGACGAGACGGAGTCGGTCCGCCGTGCCGCGACGCCGGTGAAGCGTTCGTAGTGGCCGAGGTCGAGGTCGGTTTCTGCCCCGTCGTCAGTCACGAAGACCTCGCCATGCTCGAAAGGCGACATCGTGCCGGGGTCGACGTTCAGGTAGGGATCGAGCTTGCGCAGCCGGACCGAGAATCCGCGCGCCTGAAGCAGCGCCCCGAGGGCGGCGGACGCAAGCCCCTTGCCGAGCGAGGACACCACCCCGCCGGTGATGAAGACGTAACGCGCCATGTCCGGATCCCCGCGATTTCCTGCCGTTCTTGGTGCAAGGCAGCGGCGCTCGGCAACGCTGCATCACGGGATTTGAGCTATAAGCGATTCCCGAAGCCGGGGCAACCGGGCCACAACATCATGGCCTGGCCGACGGGCCGGGGCCAAGGCGTTGTGGCTGGCGGTCAGTCCGCGCGGGGCGGAGTCAGGGGCGCGTCGCCGCCGGTCGGCGGCAGGAGGTCGGCACCCGAAGGCAGGTCGGTCGTGTCGGTTTCGGCCGGGGCGGGTGCGCCCAGCCGATCGACGACCGAGGCGCCTTCGGAATTCGCCGCGGCGATGATCGTCAGCGCGATCGAGGTCGTGATGAACGCGATGGCCAGCGCCCAGGTGACCTTGCCCAACGGCGAGACCGCGGGCCGCCCGGTCATGCTGCCGCCTCCCGACAGAAGCGCCGCGCCTTCGCTGCGCTGAAGAAGGACCACGCCGATCAGCGCAAGCGCGAGGATCAGGTGGATGACGAGGACGACGACTTCCATGGGCGGGCCTTCCCGGTTCGGACGCGACGCTATCTAGGCCTTCGGGGGCAGCGGAGCAAGGGCAAAGCGGGCTGCCGCCGCCAGTGCCGGCTGTCAGTTCTCGTCCACGTCGTCGACGTCGGCCTGCCCCGACAGGCGCCGGCGGACGATCGACCAGGACAGCCCAATTCCCAGCACGACCGACAGCACCAGAAGCCCCAGCCAGGTGTTGAACGTGGGGTTCGCAAGGCTCAGCACCCCCCAGTCGATCAGCACCCAGACGATCGCGCCGGCCAGCGCCGCCACCAGCACCATGCCGAACGGCCCGATCGACCGCAGCGTGGCGCGCAGGTAGATCGCGTAGGCCGCGAACAGCAGCAGGCCGAGCAGCACGGCCAGGGGCAGCTGGTCGCGCCAGTTGCCTTCGGCCCAGCGCACAAAGTTGTAGGGCGTCGGATTGAAGGTCGCCGCCAGGAGCACGAAGGCAAAAAGCCAGCGCAGGATGAAGCCCATGGTGTTCTCCGCTCTCGGCCCCTGATTAGCCTGCCTTCGCGGCGGCGCAAAGGCCCGCCTTGGGCAGGATGCCAGCCCCGCAGAAAAGCGGTTTCGCCCCGGCGCGCGGGCCGCTATAGGAACCCCGGATTTCCCGGATAGAGGATGCGGCAGGTGGCCAACGTCGTCGTTGTGGGCGCCCAGTGGGGCGACGAGGGGAAGGGCAAGATCGTCGACTGGCTGAGCGAGCGGGCCGACGTCATCGCGCGATTCCAGGGCGGGCACAACGCGGGCCACACCCTTGTCATCGGCGAGACGGTCTACAAGCTGTCGCTGCTGCCTTCCGGGATCGTGCGGCCCGGCAAGCTGAGCGTCATCGGCAACGGGGTCGTGCTCGACCCCTGGCACCTCGTGTCCGAGATCGCCAAGCTCGAAGGGCAGGGGGTGACGATCACGCCCCAGAACCTGATGATCGCCGAGAACGCGCCCCTGATCCTGCCCTTCCACGGAGAGCTTGACCGCGCGCGCGAGGCGCAGGCAAGCGTGGCCAAGATCGGAACGACGGGCCGCGGCATCGGCCCGGCCTACGAGGACAAGGTGGGCCGCCGGGTGATCCGCGTCGCCGACCTTGCCGACCGGCCGACGCTGGAACT
>JALORM010000029.1 GCA_025458985.1 Paracoccaceae bacterium
CCCAGCATCAGCCCCTCTTCGCGGCGGTTCTCGGTCACGAAGGCCATGCCGGCGGCGATGCGCTGCTGCGGGCCGCCGGTGAGCACCCGGCCGTCGAGCGCGATCCGCCCCGCAGCATATGGGTCGAGGCCGAAAAGGATGCGGGCCAGCTCGCTGCGGCCTGATCCCATCAGGCCGAAGAGGCCCAGAACCTCGCCCTCGCGGACCGCAAGCGACACGCCTTCGACCACGCCCGGCTGCGAGACGCCCGTCACCTCCAGCACGGGCCGCGCACGCGGGGGCGCGCTGCGGGGCGGGAAGAACCCGCCCAGATCGCGCCCGATCATCGAGCGGATCATCCGTGCCACAGGAAACTCTGCCGCCGGACCCCGGTCGACCAGCCGCCCGTCGCGCAGGACGGCGATATCGTCCGACAGGCGCTGCACGTCGCCAAGGATGTGCGAGATGTAGACGATCGTGCGCCCCTCGGACCGCAGCGCGGCAATGGTCTCGAACAGACGCTCGGTCTCGCGCGCGGTCAGCGAGGTCGTGGGCTCGTCGAAGATCAGAAGCTGCGCCTCGTTGTGCAGGGCCTTGGCGATCTCGACCAGCTGGCGCTCGCCGGGCGAGAGGCTGCCGACTTCGGTCCGGGGATCGACCGACAGAGACAGCCGGTCGAGGATCGCGCGCGCCCGCGCCTCGACCGTGCGCCAGTCGATCAGGCCGAAGCGGCGCGGGAAGCCGTCGATGTAGAGGTTTTCGGCCACCGAGAGGTTGGTGAAGAGGTTGAGTTCCTGATGGATGAAGGCGATGCCGGCCGCCGCGGCGTCGGCGGCGCCGGCCGGCCGGTAGGGCTGCCCGCGCCAGAGCATCCGCCCCGAGGTTGGCGCGACAATCCCCCCGATCATGTTCATCAGCGTCGACTTGCCCGCGCCGTTCTGGCCGATCAGGCCAAGGCAGGCGCCCTCGCGCACCGACAGCGCCAGGTCCGACACGGCGGGCACGCCGAACCATTCCTTCGTGAGCCCTTCCAGCGTCAGGATGTCGGTCATCGGCGTCGCTCCTGCATCAGGCGGGTGCGCAGCACGTCCAGAAGCGCCGCCCCGAGGATCACGCCGCCCTTCACCATGTCGACCTGGAAGGACGACAGGTTCATCAGGTTCAGCGTGTTCGACAAGAGAACGAAGAACAGCACGCCGAAGAACGTCCAGACGATCTTGGCCTTGCCGCCGAAGAGGCTGGTGCCCCCGATCACCGCCGCGCCGATCACGTCGAGGAGGAAGGTCCCCTGCCCCAGAGTCGGACGCCCGGCCTCGAGCCGCGCGGAGTAGAGCAGCGCCCCCGCTGCCGCGCAGAGGGCGGCGATGACGTAGACCGCCACGATCACCCGCCTGACCGGCAGGCCCGAGATCTCGGCCGCACGGCGGTTCTGGCCGATCGCCAGCACCCAGCGCCCGAAGACTGTGGCGTTCAGCAGCAGATGCGCCAGAACGGCCACGGCCAGCGCGATGACCATCGGATAGGTGACGAAGGAATAGACCTCGCGCCGGGGCAGCTGCGATTCCGTCTTTGCGCCGATGTAGACCGACACGATGTCGCCCTTGCCGAGCTGGACATATCCCTCGGGCAGGCGGGCGATGTTCTCGGACTGGGTCAGCCAGATCGCGAAGGCGCTGATGGTGATCATGCTGACAAGCGTGACCATGAAGGCCGGCATGTTCAGCGCCGCGATGGCAGTGCCGTTCAGCAGGCCCACCAGCGCCGCGACGGCCAGCATCGCAAGGATCGCAAGCGGCACGGCCCAGGCCGAAGTCGCCAGCGGCCCGCCCTCGGCGGTCACCACGACCCCCCAGATCGGGGCCTTGGTCAGCACGGCGGGGTCGGCCGAGGTGGTGATGAGCATCGCGGCCACGACCGAGGTCAGCGCGATGACCGACCCCTGGCTGAGGTCGATGCCGGCGATGGCAAGGACGAAGGTCTGGCCGATGGCCACCACGAGCAGCGGCCACATGTTCGACAGGACGTTCACGACGTTGCCGGGCGCGAGAAGCGTGGGCAGGAAGGGCGCAAGCGCCGCGACATAAGCCAGCGACATGTACAGCACGAAGTAGTCCGACAGCACGAAGTCCTGCGCGCGGGCCGACAGGCTGCGCCGCAGCGGCGGTGCGGGAACCGGGGCAGCCGTGCGGATCGGGCCGGAGGCGAGGGTCATGCGGTCTCCCCTTGAGAAGGGCGCCCGGTCGGACAATGCCCGACCGGGCCAGTTGGGGAGGGTCAGCGGTTCAGGAAGCCTTCGGACAAGAGCACGCAGCCCCACATGTCCATCTCGCGCTCGGCAAGGTTGGCCTGGGTCAGCGCGAAGCCCGGGTCGGGGATGACCTGGTTGGGCTGCGCCTCGCCCGCGTCGATGGCCGCGAGGATGGCGTTCAGCGCGCTTTCGGCCTCGAAGTAGAGGTCCTGCACGCCGGTTGCGGCCACGTAGCCGTCCTTGATCAGCTGGCAGGCGGTCGCATCGCCGTCGAGCCCGGCCAGCGGGATGTGCCCTTCCTCGCCCGCTTTCTTCCACATCCCGCGGGGTTCGAGGACCGAGCGGATCGTCGGGAACAGGAAGTCCGACGAGGTGAACATGAGGTCGATCTGCGGATTGGCCGTGACCGCCGCCTCGAGGTTCGCAAGCGCCGTCGCGGCATCCCATTGCGAGGCGACCTCGATCACGTTGAAGCGGTCGGCGTGCTTGTTGATTGCCGCGTAGAACCCGTCCTTGCGGCCGACCGCGTTCGGGTCGCCGAGGTCGCCCACAATGATGACGGCGTTGAGCTTGCCGTCGCCCGAGGAATTGGCCAGCGCCTGGTCCACCACGAAGTCGGTCGCGGCCTCGGCGATGGTGGCGTTGTCGGCGACGACGACGATGCCCTTCGACAGGTCGGTCGGCGGCCGGTTGAAGACCGCGATCGGCACGTCGGCGTCCTGCGCCTCGGCGACGATGGTCGTGGCGCTGTCGCCGTCCTGCGGGATGATGATGATGCCGTCGACGCCCTGGGCGATGCAGTCGCGCACCTGTTCGAGCTGCCGGTTGGCGTCCTCGTTGGCGTTGCGCTCGATCACCGTGTGGCCGCCTTCGGCCAACGTGGTGGTGATCGCCTTGTGTCCGGCCACCCAGAACTCGGTCTCGAGATCCTGGAAGGCAAAGCAGATCGTGGCGGCGGATGCCTGTCCGCCAAATGTCGCCGCGCCGGCGGCGATCACGGCGGCGGCGGCGGTCTTCGTCAGCATCTTCATCGGTTCCTCCCTGGCGTTGCTGAGCGTCTTGTGGTCAGAGCCGCCTTTGCCGGCGGGCCCGCGGACGGATGTGCCCCGTCATGATCCGGTTGCCCTCGGCGCGACGCTCGTGCCGGTCCGCGCCGCCTCGATGGCGGCCAGCGTGACGGCAAGCGTGCCGAGGTTGTGGGCGCCCGAGGGCCCGGGTTCGGCCCGGCCGGCAAGGGCCTCGATCACATGCGCCTGGAAGGCGAGGACCGAGTCCTGCACCAGATGCCAGGGCTTTGCGCCCCATGCCGGTACAGGCGGCTCGGCGTCCGTCTCGGTCGCGGCGCCGGCGGCGTGATGCACCAGCCGGTGGCCTTCCAGCAGCTCCAGCGTCCCGCGGTCGCCCTCGATCCGGCCCAGCGTCTGCGGGAAGGGATCGGGCGCGTCGTGGGTGAAGAAGCTGCACTCGACGCTGCTGACTGCACCCGAGGCGTGGCGAAGCACCGCCTGAAACGCATCCTGCCCCTTCACGCGCGGGTTCAGCCGTTGCGTCTCGCACGACACGCGCGCCACGTCGCCCATCAGCCAGCGCGCGAGGTCGAAGAGGTGCAGGCCCACGTCCGTCAGCGCGAGGTCCGGCTCTTCGGCCAGGTAGGGCTGGTTGGCGTAGATGTCGTAGGCGTGGCGGAAGGACAGGCGCAGGAAGGCCGGTGTCCCGATGCCGCCGGCCGCCACCCGCGCCGCGATCTCGCGCCAGGGCTTCTGCCAGCGGAAGTTCTCGTGCACGAAGAGCGGCACGCCCGCTGCCCGGCAGGCCGCGACCATCGCCTGCCCGTCTTCCAGCGTCGTCGCGAAGGGCTTCTGGCAGATCACCGCACCCGCGTGGCGGGCCGCGAGCTCGACAAGCGGCCGGTGCGAGGGCACCGTCGTCGCGACGTCGGCCAAGTCAGGGCGGACCTCGTCCAGCATCGATGCAGCGTCGGTGAAGGGGCGGGCGCCGAAGTCCGCCGCAAAGCCCTGCGACTTTGCGGGATCGAGATCGCAGACCGCCACGACCTCGGCGCCCGGCAGATCGCGCCAGGCTTCCATGTGGTTGCGGGCGAAGAAGCCGCAGCCGATCAGCGCCACCCGTACCGTCATGCCCCCTGCCCTTCTAGGTGCCCCGCCGTCGCTGCCCCTCAGACCTTGCCGTGAACGATCAGGTCGGCCGCCTGCCGCACGACACGGGGCGACAGCGCCTCGCGCCAGTCTTCGCGCATGATCTTGGACTTGCCGAATTCCAGCAGTCGCAGCGCCGCATCGGACGGAACCTTGGGCGAGTAGCCGAACCACATCGCGATCTCGACGTTCAGGTGCCCGATCAGGAAGTCGTGCGCCGCCTCGCGCGGGATGCCATAGCGCTTCTCGCATTCGTCCACGGCCTCGGTCATCACGTCGACCATGCACATGGCGACCATCTCGGACAGGCCGGGTTCCAGGATCGCCAGCTGCTCGGTCGTCACGCGGTGGACCTTCGTCACGGGCGACCACATCGCCGTGCAGATCTCGGCCCCCAGCGCATAGTGCTCTTCGGGCCCCTGCATCAGCGCGCAGACGATTGCCTGCCTGGCGACGCCGCCGTGATAGTCGCGGCGGGCGGCGGGATCGGTCTCGTCGTTGTAGAGCGGAGGGTGGCAGGGATGGCCGACGAAGTAGGTCAGGTCCGGGCGGTCCTTCGGCAGCACGTCGGCATAGGGCGCTGCGGCATCGAGGATCAGGACCATCGTCCCCGGCGCGAGTTGCGGCGCGATCTGCGCCGTCACAGGCCCGATCAGGGTATCGGGCAGCGCCAGAACGACGACCTCGGCGCCCGCCAGGCCGGCCTCTGCATCGACGGCCGCGATCCCCGCCTCGGCCAGCCGTGCGCGGCCGGCCTCGCCGATCTCGATCGCGCGCAGGTCATGGCCTGCGTCGGCCAGCTTGCGCGCGACCCGGTACCCCATCTTGCCCCCGGCCCCGAAGACCGCCACGCGTCGCGTCATCTTTCCCCCCGCCTCTGGCGTTCGCATGATGTATGCTGGTATGATGACGCGATTTCTGTCAAGGGCGATCTGGCAAGACCGGCAAGCAGGGGCTGACAAGGCGTGAAGGCGGCAGTTTCGACGGTGGTTTTCGACGGCATCGGCCTTGATCGCGGAGCAGCGATCCTGGCTTCCCTCGGCGTCGAGGAGGCAGAGCCCGCCTACATCGACGGCTATACCCCCTTCGACGAGACAACCTTCACCGAGGCCGAGGGGCGCCGCGTCGCAGGCCTGTTCGCGGCCGAGGGCGTCACCGTGCGCGCGGTGTCGGTCCATACCGACCTCGGGGGGCCAGACGGGGCGGATCGTCTTGGGCGCAGGCTGGACTTCGCCCGCGGACTGGGGGCGGACACGATGATCTCGAACGCCAGCCGGGCCGAGGCGCTTTCGGCGCTCATGCGCACGCTGGATGCGGCGCTACCGCGGCTAGAACAGGCCGGCGTGGTCCTTGCCCTTGAGAACCCGGGGCACGGCACGGGCGCCGCCCTGCCCGACGGCCGCGCGGGCGCGGCGCTGGCCGCGGCGATCGGCGCGCCGTGGGTTCGGCTCAACTACGACATCGGCAACGCCTTCACCTATGCCGGGGGGCGGATCGACCTGGCCGCAGACCTTGCCGCGGCCCGCTCCCATGCGCGGCGCCTGCACCTCAAGGACATCGCCGAATCCGGCGCGGACTGGAGCTTCTGCCCGCTGGGCGCCGGCACCGTGGGCTATGGCCGCCGCATCGCGGGCGCGATGCTGGAAGGCATCGACCTGACCGTGGAGCACCCGATCCGTCTCTGGCGGCCCGGCCGCGGCGATCCTGTCCGCCGCGCCGCGCCGCCAACCCCGGACGAGGCGCGGCGCGCGGTGGCTGCCTCGCTCGAATCCCTGGGGCGCGACTTCCGCGACGCCTGAAGCGGCGGCCGGGTCAGTGGGTCCAGGCCCCTCGACGCTCGGGCACGAAGTTTTCCCCGTAACCGCGCGGCCGGATGTTGGCCCGGCGCTTTTTCGGTTCGATCACCTCGGCGTCGATGCCGTGCTCTTCGGCGTAGGCCACCGCAGCGTCGCGCGTCGCGAACCGAAGGCGCACCTGCGCCTGCGTGTCCGAAGACGACGTCCATCCCATCAGGGGATCGACCTCGCGCGCGCTGGCCGGCACGAAGTCCAGCACCCAGTCGCGGGTCTTCGCGGTTCCCGACTGCATGGCGGTCTTTGCCGGCTGGTAGATGCGTGCGCGCATGGGCGGGCCTCCTTCGCCTCCGGGTTATTGCCAAACCGGGCGTGAAGCGCAAGCGGCGGAAGGGCGCAGCACCGACTTGCCATCAGGGCGCCTCTGCCTGAGGTTGAACACCGTTGCGACTGCGAGTGCCGGGGGTGCAAGATGATCGGAGAGGATGACGCGCCCCGACACCAGATGCCACCCGGGCGCCCCGGCACAGACGCGCCACCCTCTGGCGTGGTGGCGATCGAGGCGCTTCCCGGCGCGGCCCCGATTTCCGAGGGCCTTGCTCTGGGGACAGGGCCTGACCTTCCCGAGGTCCTTTGCTCTGCGCTCTTCGGCCCGCCGGAGGGCTGCAACACCTACGCGCTGCTCGACGCCGGCCGGCTGCCGCACCTGCCCGAGTTGCTGGCGGCGTCGGGGCTGCCGCACCGCTGCCTCTTCACCGGCGCCGCGCAGGACACGCTCGGCGATGCCGCGCCCTGGCTCGTGGCGCTGGACCGTGACAGCACCGTCACGCGCAACCTCCTTACCGCAGGCGATGCCCCCTGGCAGATGTGGGACCGGCGGCTCGGGCCGCTCCTGCGCAGCGACAGACCGCTGCCCGACCTCTGGACACAGCTGCGCAAGTTCACGCTCCTGCCCTCGGGGGACGGCGGCCGCGCCTACTTCCGCTTCTGGGAGATCGGGACGTTGGAGGCCTACGTCTCCCGCCCGGACCGGTTTCCGGCGCTTGCAGCGTTGTACAGCCACGTGTTCGCGGGCTCGACAATCCTCTTCAACGCCTCGCGTCTGGGGCGCGTCTACTGCATGACGGCCGCCCCCTCGGCCGGTCCGGCACGGATGCCCGAAGGGCTTCGCAACGACCTTCGGCGCGCGCGGTTCTACTCCAACATGCTCGACCAGGCCGAGGACTTCGCCACAAGCTACCCCGACGAGACGGCGCGCTACGGACCGAACGCTGCCTTCCTGCACCGGCCTCTGCACGAGGCGGTGGAGGAGATCTACGCCGCTGGCCTTACCGAACCGCACCTGCGCGCCCGCTTCCTGATGCTTGCCGTGATCCTGTATCCCGCCCCCTGGCCTGCATTCCTCGCCGAACCCGCCTGGCAGAAGGTGCGCGCCGACCCTGCGCGGGCGAACGACCACTTCCGCGACTTCTGCGCGATGCTGAAGTATTCCTCCGCCAAGGGGCGGATCGACCTCGAGACATGGTGGTAAGGCATGGTCGCACCGGCAATTCCGTTGATCTACTGGGGCATCGGCATCCTCCTTGCCGGAGGCGCCTATGCCACGGCCCGAAGGATCCAGGAGGAAGAGACCGGCAGGGTCGAGCTTCCCGACAGCATTCGCCGCCTGCTGGACCCGGAGCCGGAGCCCGAGCGGGAGCCCGAACTTCAGCGCCGCCCTCCGCCGATCCCCCCGCCCTACCACCGCGAGAGGGAAGTCGAGGCGCGCCGCCGCTGCGAGGACGACCCCGAGCAGGACTGCGAGATGTGCAAGCCGCTGAAGGAAGGCCGGTCGACCCTGCCGCGGCACCGATTCCAGGGCGGCCCGGTGCGCAAGCCCAGCCCGCGGGCGCGCAGCGCGCTCTACCAGCACTTCGTCGCCGGCTGGCACCACTTCGAGGCCGCCGAGGACGATGCGGGCAACCTCGACGTGCGGATCGAGGAATGGAACTGGCGCCGGGGCGACGAGGGCAGCTGGGATGCGCTGGTGTACAGCGAGTGCAAGCTGCTGGAGTGCAAGCTGGGGTATCGGGATTTCCTGAATGAGGAAGAGCCGCGATATGATCGCGTGAACAGCAAGAAGCGATTCCTCGGCACGTTGCAGGAAGCCTTCGAGGATCAGCTGACGGCGCAACATACTGCCTCCCGGTCTGAATGGCCGCATGTCGCTCTGGAGTGGATCTTCAGCGATCGGGCAGTGATGTGGCAATTCGTGGCGCTTCGAACGGCGCTGGGTTTCAACGAAGTCGGCAACCGCTACGTTCCCTATCACCTTGCGCCTGACGGCACGACCTTCGTCGGCGAACTCTACAGCGATGGCGCGGAAGACTACGGCTATTGGGAGGACAACTGATGCGAAGACCCAGAACGCGTGAAGAGGCGCGGCAGCAGGCTCTGGAACAGCTCCGCTCTCGGCCCCGAAGCGCCGACGACGAGTCGCTCTATGCATGGTTTGCGCATCGTCCCGAAACGTTGGCCGAAGGCGTTCGTCAATTCGTCATGCTCGCGAAACGCCTGATTGGCACGAACCGATACGTCGAGTATTGGGATCATGCCAGAAATGCCAGCGAGCAAGACGCTGGAAGCGGCCTCGACATAGTCGCGGAACCGGACGAATTCATCCGTTTCTGGAGATCTCGGGGCAAGGGCGACGACAGGTTCTCGATTGGAACGACCGGCTTCAGTGAGTCGGTTCCGATTGCGGGCACGAAGTACTATACTGCCGGACTGAATTATAGCGGCGGCCTGCATCCCGAGAGGAACAATACCTTGGGCTTCTTCGGTCGCAGTTACACCGAACCGCGCGACCACACCCTCACCCTCGACGAATGGCGCGCCGTGGTCGCCGTAATCGTGGACTGGCGCGTCCCCCTCCACATCGGCATCGGCTCGCGCAACTACCCGATCCATGACGCGGTCTTCGATCACCGCGCCTGGGCCGGGTGGATGGGCTGGTTCCCCGTGCGGATCGACCCTGTCGCGCTCCCCGACTTCGCGCTGACCTTTCCCATTGGCCCCGGAACCCTTGTCGCCGCGCAGGAGACGAACGTCATCACCACCGACCCCGCCCAGGTCGCCCGCGCGCAGGAGGTGGAGATCGCGCTGGTCGAACTCGGCGTCCTGCCGACGCAGGAGGACCTGATCGGTCTCAGGCTCCCCTGACAGCCCGCTGTCAGGAGCGCGGCTTGAACGCGAACAAAAAGCGATCATGTTAGGGGGTCTGCGAAGGAATCGCCGCCATGCCCCACAACAACATCAACGCAATCACCGAACGCCCCGACGTGCTGACCAGGCCCAAGCTGGAAGGCGGGCGGCGCTTCGTGATGCAGACCGAATTCCAGGCCGCCGGCGACCAGCCCAACGCCATCGCGGAACTCAGCGCCGGCGTGAGGGACGGCGAGCGGAACCAGGTCCTTCTCGGCGCGACCGGCACCGGCAAGACCTTCACAATGGCGAAGGTCATCGAGGAGACGCAGCGCCCTGCCATCATCCTTGCACCCAACAAGACGCTGGCGGCGCAGCTTTACGGCGAGTTCAAGGGCTTCTTCCCCGAGAACGCGGTCGAATACTTCGTCAGCTACTACGACTACTACCAGCCCGAGGCCTACGTCCCGCGGTCGGACACCTACATCGAGAAGGAAAGCCAGATCAACGAACAGATCGACCGGATGCGCCACTCGGCCACCCGGGCGCTCTTGGAGCGCGACGACGTCATCATCGTCGCCTCGGTCAGCTGCATCTACGGCATCGGCTCGGTCGAGACGTATTCAGCCATGACGCAGGACCTCGTGAAGGGCCAGTCCTACGACCAGCGCCAGGTGATGGGCGAACTCGTTGCCCAGCAGTACCGCCGCAACGACGCTGCCTTCCAGCGCGGGTCGTTCCGGGTGCGGGGCGACAGTCTGGAAGTCTGGCCGGCGCACCTCGAGGACCGCGCCTGGCGGTTTTCCTTCTTCGGCAACGAACTGGAGGGGATCACCGAGTTCGACCCCCTGACCGGCGAGCGCACCGACCAGTTCGACCGCATCCGCATCTATGCGAACTCGCACTACGTGACGCCCAGGCCTACGCTGCAGCAGGCGATCAAGGGGATACGGCTGGAGCTGAAGCAAAGACTGGACCAATTGGTTCAGGACGGAAAACTGCTTGAAGCCCAGCGGCTTGAGCAGCGGACCAACTTCGACCTCGAAATGTTTGAGGCGACGGGGTCCTGCAACGGGATCGAGAACTACTCGCGCTATCTGACGGGGCGCGCGCCGGGCGAGCCGCCGCCCACGCTGTTCGAATTCATCCCCGACAACGCCATCGTCTTCGCCGACGAAAGCCATGTCAGCGT
>JALORM010000405.1 GCA_025458985.1 Paracoccaceae bacterium
CTTGCCGGGCTGTCCACCGGCCTTGCCGACCTGGACCGCAAGCTGGGCGGGCTGCACAAGTCGGACCTCCTGATCCTTGCGGGCCGCCCGTCGATGGGCAAGACCTCGCTGGCCACCAACATCGCCTTCAACATCGCCAAGGCCTACCGCAAGGGCCGCCTGCCCGACGGCGGCGAGGGCGCGGTCGACGGCGGCGTCGTCGGGTTCTTCTCGCTCGAGATGTCGGCCGAGCAGCTGGCCGCGCGGGTCCTGTCGGAGGCCTCCGAGGTCCCGTCCGAACAGATCCGCCGCGGCGACATGACGGAAGGCGAGTTCCGCCGCTTCGTGGAAGCCGCAAAGACGCTGGAAGCCTGCCCCCTCTACATCGACGACACGCCCGCGCTGCCGATCAGCCAGTTGGCCGCCCGGGCGCGGCGGCTCAAGCGCACCCACGGGCTTGACGTGCTGTTCGTCGACTACCTCCAGCTTGTCCGTCCCGCCTCGGCCAAGGACAGCCGGGTGAACGAGGTCAGCGAGATCACCCAGGGCCTGAAGGCGATCGCCAAGGAACTGGACATCCCCGTGGTGGCGCTGTCGCAGCTGAGCCGTCAGGTCGAAAGCCGCGAGGACAAACGCCCCCAGCTGTCCGACCTGCGCGAATCGGGCTCGATCGAGCAGGACGCCGACGTGGTGATGTTCGTGTTCCGCGAGGAATACTACAAGGAACGCGAGAAGCCCGGCGACCACGACCTCGAGAAGATGGCCAAGTGGCAGGAAGAGATGGAGCGCCTGCACGGCAAGGCCGAGGTCATCATCGGCAAGCAGCGGCACGGCCCCATCGGCGCGGTGGACCTGGCCTTCGAGGGCCGCTTCACGCGGTTCTCGAACCTGGTCAAGCCCTGGCAGTCGGGCGGGGACGAGGGGTTCCGGTAGGCCGCGCCCTCTCGTCGAAGTTGTGAATGGACGCGGCCGCCCGGGTCGGGCAGGCTTCAGCCCATGCGCTGGCTTGCCGCCCTGCTGCTTCTTGCCGTTCCCGCCCGGGCGGAGACCGAGGTCGACCTGGAACTCGTGCTGGCGGCCGATGTCTCGCGGTCGATGTCGGTGGCCGACCTCGCGACGCAGCGGCAGGGCTATGCCGCGGCGCTGGCCAGCCCCGAGGTGCTGCGCGCGATCCAGGGCGGGTTCCTGGGGCGGATCGGGCTGACCTATGTCGAATGGTCCGGCGACGACTGGCAGCGCATCGTCATCGACTGGACGCTGATCGAGACCGAGGCAGACGCCCGGGCCGCGGCGGCCGCGATCTCTGCGGGCACGGGCGGGACGCTGCGCCGCACCTCGATCTCGCAGGCGCTGCACTTCGCCGGAGGCCGCTTCGAGGACAGCCCCTTCACGTCCTACCGCCGGGTCATCGACGTGTCGGGCGACGGGCCGAACAACCAGGGGCCGCCGGTGACCGGCGCGCGGGACGCCATCGTGGCGGCCGGCATCACCATCAACGGCCTGCCGATCATGACCGGCGAGGACGCCGACGTGATCTGGGCGATCCCGCGGCTCGACCTCTACTTCCGTGACTGCGTGATCGGCGGCCCGGGTGCCTTCGTCATCCCGGTGGAGGGCTGGGCGAGCTTTGCCCAGGCGGTGCGGCGCAAGCTGGTGCTGGAGATCTCGGGCCTGGCCGCGCAGGGGCTGGTTCCGGCGCAGCAGGGGCCGGAGACGTCTTCGGATTGCCTGATCGGCGAGAAGATCTGGCGCCAGCGGCGCGGGTTCGACATGCCGTGACCCTTGACCTTCGGCCCCCGCCTGCCGAGAAGGCGGGCATGGGTACCGCAACGCTGACCATCGACCTCGACGCCATCGCCGCCAACTGGCGGGCGCTCGACGCGCTGACCGCCGCCGACTGCCAGACGGCAGCGGTCGTCAAGGCCGACGGCTACGGCCTGGGTGCCGGGCGCGTGGCGCTGGCGCTGGCACGGGCCGGGGCGCGGCGGTTCTTCGTGGCCGTTGCCGAAGAAGGCGCCGCGGTCCGCTCCGCGCTGGGTCCGGGGCCCGAGATCTGCGTCTTTTCGGGCCACATGGCGGGCGACGGCGACATGATCCGCGACCTGGCGCTGACGCCGATGCTGAACTCGGTCGAGCAGCTGACCCGGCATCTCGAGGCGCTGCCCGGGCACCCCTTCGGCCTGCAGTTCGATACGGGCATGAACCGGCTTGGCATGGAGGCCGCGGAATGGAGCGCGCTGCGCGACATCGCGCTGGCCGCAGGGCCGACGCTTCTGATGAGCCATCTCGCCTGCGCCGACGAGCCCGACCACCCGATGAACGCAGCCCAGCTGCGCGTGTTCCGCGCGATGACGGACGGCACTGGCGTCCCGCGGTCCTTCGCCGCCACGGGGGGAATCCTGCTTGGGCCCGACTACCACTTCGAGCTGACCCGCCCCGGCATCGGCCTCTACGGCGGGCAGCCGTTCGAGGACGCCGCGCCGGTCGTGCGCCTGTCGCTGCCGGTGGTTCAAGTCCGCGATGTGGCCGAGGGCGAGACGGTCGGCTACGGCGCCTCGTGGACGGCCGAAGGACCGTCGCGGATTGCAACGGTATCAGCAGGATACGCCGACGGCCTCATCCGGAGCATGAGCAATCGGGCGGTGCTTTTCGCGGGCGACATCCCCTGTCCCCTCGCCGGCCGCGTCTCGATGGACCTGCTGAC
The DNA here is from genome assembly GCA_025458985.1 of Paracoccaceae bacterium. GTDB lineage: Bacteria > Pseudomonadota > Alphaproteobacteria > Rhodobacterales > Rhodobacteraceae > JALORM01. Next base: position 2,684 of record JALORM010000405.1, read on the forward strand.
GGTCGACGTCACTCACCTCCACGAGGTGCCGGACACGCTGGATATCCTCGGGCCGCGCCAGACCGTCGACGACCTGGCCGAGGCGGCCGGGACGATCGGCTACGAGGTGCTGACCGCGACGGGCCGCGTCACGCTGGCGGTGCTGGCGCATGTGGGCGCCATCGCGCTTTTCGCGGCGCGGGCGGTCAGCCACCTTTTCCGCCCGCCGTTCTACCCGCGCGAACTGCTCCAGCAGCTTGTGCAGATCGGCTGGCTGTCGCTGCCCGTCGTCGGGCTGACGGCGGTGTTCACGGGAGGCGCGCTCGCGCTGCAGATCTACGCCGGGGGCGCGCGGTTCAACGCCGAGACGGTGGTGCCCTCGATCGTCGCCATCGGCATCACGCG
>JALORM010000406.1 GCA_025458985.1 Paracoccaceae bacterium
AGGGCGAGGTTCGCCCCTGCCCCCGCCGCCGGACCGTTGACGGCGGCGACGGTCGGCACCGGACAGTCGAAGATCGCGCGCAGCATCGGTTCGTATTCGTCGCGCAGCGTACGCTCCAGATCGATGCGGGCGGCATTGCCGCCGTCGCCCAGGTCCTGCCCGGAACAGAAGGCCCGGCCCTCGCCGGTGAAGACGAGGGCGCGCGCGTCGCGCCCGGCGGCGCGGACGGCGTCGGTGATCTCGGCCCGCATCTGGGCGTTCATCGCGTTCATCACGTCGGGCCGGTTCAGCCGCAGGACGGCCAGGCCACCGTCGAGCGAAAAGCGGATCGTCTGGTAGTCCATCGCCGTCTCCTCAGGGTCCGCGGCCGAGCATAGGGATTGCCGCGGGCGCGGAAAGAGGAACGGCGCGTCACGACGCCATGCGCTGCCCCAGGGCGGCGATCAGTTCCCGGGCCTCGGGCGGCGGGCGGCGTTCGAGGCGGCGGTAGCCGGTGCCGTCGGGGTTGCGGGTCATCAGCCCCATCTCGACCAGCGAGCGGCGGACCTGCGCGGCATCCCGCAGTGCCGTCACGCCATCGATGATCGCCGAGATCTTGCGCTCGTGCCATTCGGTCGCCGGCGGGAGCCGCGCCCAGACGGCCCAGAGGCAGAGGTCGCGCACGGCCTGCCGCGCGGGCCATCGGGCAAAGCGGCCCTCGGCGTCGAACCAGCGCAGCGCGCGGGCGACCTTCGCCCGGTCGGCCGGCGGGTCGGCCTGCTTGCGCGCCGCCGAGAGATGCTGGAAGTTGCGATAGCCGGCCGCCTGGGCGATCCGGTTGAGCCAGGCCTGGTGGCCAGCGGGCGGATCGCCCGCGCGCAGCGCGCGCGCGAAGGCAGAGACGTCGGCAATGACGACGGAAACGGGCTGTCGGCCCATGGCGGAACCCTCCTGGTGCGCAGGTGCCCTGCCCTTCCGGGTGCCCTGGCCGCCCTTGGGGCGCGGGACCGCGCCTCGATCGGAGTTCCCGACATGACGTTGCAGGTTCAGCCCCCGCCTGCAGGCGGGGTGGCGGCGCCTCGGTGAACTGCGGACCGTGGGTCGCGCTATAGCCCGCGCGCCGCCGCCGTTCAAGCGTCAGCGGCGCAGGATCTCGTCGAGCCGCGCCTGCTCTTCGGCGCTGAGGCCCGCAGTGGCAGGCTCGGGCGCCGCGCGGCGCCGGCGGACATAGAGCGCGGCCGCCGCCAGCGCGAAGGCCAGCATCGCCGGCCCCGCGATCCAGAGGACAAGGTTCGACCCCGTGGCCGTCGGGCGCAGCAGCACGTATTCTCCGTAGCGGTCCACCACGAAGTCCACCACCTCGGCATCGCTGTCGCCCGCAACCAGCCGCTCGCGTACCAGCAGGCGCAGGTCGCGGGCGAGCTCGGCGTTGGATTCGTCGATGGATTCGTTGCGGCAGACGAGGCAGCGCAGACCGTGCGAGATTTCCCGCGCCCGCGCCTCGAGCGCTGGGTCATCGAGCACCTCGTCGGGCTGGACCGCGAAGGCAGGGCCGGCGAGAAGCGCCAGCGCTAGAAGAAGGCGCCTCATTCCGCGGGCACTGCGCCCGGTGGCGCCCGCCGCGCGCCGGCGGCGACGCGGTAGCGGCGGTCCGACAGCGACAGCAGGCCGCCAAGCGCCATGAGGATCGAGCCGCCCCAGATCCAGTTGGCGAACGGCTTGATGTAGGTCCTGACGGCCCAGCCGCCGCCCTCCTGCGGATCGCCGATCACGAGGTAGACGTCGCGGGTAAACCGATAGTCGATGGCGGCCTCGGTCGTCGGCATCTGCGCGACCGGATACACACGCTTTTCGGGGAAGAGCGCCGTGATCTCGCGGTCGCCGCGGAAGACGTGGAACTCCGCCTGGGTGGCGCGGTAGTTCGGGCCCTCGATCTGCCGCACGGCACGCAGCTCGATCCCGAACCCGCCGACCTCAAAGCGCTCGCCTTCGCGCGCCACGCGGATGTCCTCGATCTGCCAGGCGGTCAGCGCGGCGACGGCAAAGATGGTGACGCCGAAGCCGGCATGGGCGGTCGCCTTGCCCCAGTCGGCACGCGGCAGGCGGGCAAGCCGCCCAAGGCGTTCGCCGACCGCCCCCCGCCCGGCGCGCAGCCAGAGGTCCACGCCCGCGCCAAGCACCACCCAGAGGCCAAGCGCCACGCCGACAGGCCCGAGTGCCGAGCGCCCGGTCTGCATCGCCCAGGCCAGAAGCGCCAGGGCGAGCGCGAGCGCCAGCGCGCCGCGCAGCGGCCGGAACGACCGCCCGATCACGGCCCGCTTCCACGGCATCACGGCCGCGACCGGCAGGATCAGCGCGATCGCCACCACGAAGGGCGAGAACGCGGCGTTGAAGAAGGGAGGCCCGACCGACAGCTTGCGGTCGAAGGCCATCTCGGCCACGAGCGGCCAGATCGTGCCGACGAAGACCACGAAGCAGGAGACCGAGAGCAGGATGTTGTTGGCCAGGATCCCCGTCTCGCGGCTGACCGCGGCGAAGACGCCCTTGGCTTCCATTGCCGAGGCACGCGCGGCGAAGAGCGTCAGCGCGCCGCCCATGAAGATTGCGGTGATCGCCAGGAGGTAGACCCCGCGTTCTGGGTCGTTGGCGAAGGCGTGGACGCTGGTCAGCACGCCCGAGCGCACGATGAACGCCCCGATCAGCGAGAAGCCGAACGCCAGGATCGCCAGCAGGATCGTCCAGGCCTTCAGCGCCTCGCGCTTCTCGACCACGATGGCCGAATGGAGCAGCGCCGCCGCGATCAGCCAGGGCATGAAGCT
>JALORM010000407.1 GCA_025458985.1 Paracoccaceae bacterium
TGGGCCTGAGGCTGCCCGACACGCGCAAGCCGCTGGCAGGGGTCGCATGACGGCCGAGATCGCCTTCGTCGACACGCTCGCCCCGCGCGCCTACGGGCTGCAGCCGGAAAGCCTTGCCGGGCTTGGCGGCACCGAGATGACGCTCGCCCGCGTGGCAGGGTGCCTCGCATCCGGTGCGACGGTCGAGATCCGCCAGACCGCCCGCCGGACGGCGGCGCGCGACGGGTCGGTGAACCTCGTGCCCTTCGACCGGACGGCGCCCGCGCGGGTATTCGTGGTGGTGAATTCGTGGAAGGTGGCGATCCTGCTCCGCCGGCAACACGCCGGGGCACGCATCCTGCTGTGGCTGCACGTCTTCCCCGGGCGGCACAACCGCGGGATGGGGGCCGCGCTGGCCGCAGCGGGGGTCGAGGTGGTGTGCGTCTCGGCCAGCCACGCACGGTGGATGCGTGCATTCCTGCCCCATCCGCAGCCGCGGATCGGACATATCCCCAACCCCGTCGACGACGAACTGATGCCCGACGGAACCGCGCGCGACCCTGACCTGCTTCTGTTCGCGAGCGCGCCGCACAAGGGGCTCGACCAGGTCTATGCAGCGTTCGCCGCCGCACGCCGCGCGATCCCCACGCTGCGGCTGGCCGTCGCCGATCCGGGCTACCTCCGCTGGCCCGCAGGCGCGGCGCCCGAGGGGGTTGAGCCGCTCGGCCGGCTGGCACAGGCAGAGCTCCACGGCTGGATGCGGCGGGCGCTCTGCCTGTTCTACCCGCAGACACGGTTCGCCGAGACCTTCGGCCTTGTCATTGCCGAGGCGAACGCGCTCGGCTGTCCGGCGCTGGTACACCGCGGCCTCGGCGCGAACGACGAGGTCGCCTCGACGCCCGGCCAGTGCCTCGACGCGACGCGGCCGGACCTGATCCTTGGCCGTCTGCAGGAGTGGCGCGCCTGCCCGCCGGCCATCACGGGACGGGACGAGCACCGTGCGACGAACATTGGCCGCCTGTGGCGCGACCGGATCGCAGCGATCCGCAGCAGATCCCCCGTCGCTTGCCTGGAACCCGTGTGACGCTGCACCGACAAGTCCGCCGGTGCACGCCTCAGGCACTGTCGCCGCGACAGCCCGGCGCCGCCGCACGAAAGCCCCTAACCTGTTTCAGGCGGGCCGGACAGGGTGAGATGGTAGCAGAGGGGCGCTACCGCCGATCCGCCCGACCAGATGAGCATTGCTTCTCGATAGCTCTCTGAGGAGGTACCCTCCCTGGGTGAGGGCAAGCGATTGGATGTTTGCCGGGGTTTGCGCCGTATGGTTCTCGTGGTGGTCGAAAGCGTGATCCTGCGGCCAGCGTGGCAGAAGGGGCCAAGGCTGCCCGCAGTCGCGTCGTTCGCACCGGACCTTGTGCTCGTGCCAGCGTGATGCCTTTCCAAGCTGTCAAATGCACTCAGATTGCCCGTGTGCATCCCCAACCCGCCTGAAACCGATCGGAGTTCGCTCCGATCCTCCATGCCATCGGTCCTGAAGGTTGCTGCCAGCAAAGACAAGCAATCCCGTTCTCGCCGTGTCATTCAGGAGCGCGCGCCGCCGGCATCTTCAACGTCCACCCTCACTTCCATCGACACGACGTCGGTGGGTCTGCCGTGGAAACTTCCGCTGACCGGCGCAACCTGCTGGATCCTCCTCGCAACCGCGACGGCAATGAGATTGGTGGAGCCGACCGATCTGTTGGTGGGGTCGAACGGGATCCAGCCCGCTCCTGGAACGAAGACCTCGACCCAGGCGTGCGTGGAACCGGAACCAGCCGATCCAATCTGGTTTCCCGAGGGATTGAACAGATATCCCGAGACAAGCCTGGCCCCGAACCCCAGCGTCCGGGTCGCCTCGGCGAACAGCACGGCGAAGTCTCGGCACGATCCCCATCCCCTGTCGAGGGTCTCCAGCGGTCCTTGCGTGCCCTCCGTCTCGCGGCTTTGGTAGGAAATCCCGGACGTGATGCCGTTGCTGATGTCCTTCAGCAGGGAGAGCGTATCCGTTGGCCGTGCCATGACAAACCGTTCGACCCAATTCGACAGCCGGCCGGTTTCGTCCGCATATTGCGGCATCGCCAGGGCGCCGAGGTCGGTCCAATCGTCGGGTGAATACACGAACGGGTATGCGGCCGCGGCAGCGGCAATCGGGAAGACTGGCCAGACAGGCGCGCGCAGTTCTACACGCGCGCACGACCGGATCGAAAGCATCGTCGTGTTGGTGTCGAACTGTGCCGTCGCGACCGCATTGCCGGCAACGTCGTGGGACCAGTCGATGCGGGCATCCGGACTGATCTCGAGGTCGAAGGACGACAGGATGAGATCCCGGGTCTCCCGCGGGCGCAGCATCAGTCTGTGCGGTCCGAGAGGGACCTTGGTTCCGTACTGATACTGTGTCGTGTGAGTAATCTTGACGGATGGCATCGGTCAGACCTTAGGTGATCGACCGACCGAGCGCCGCCGCCCCTGTCGGCTGCCCTCGTGAATTGCCGAGCGCCAGACGGCAGATCCCTTGCAACGAGAACATATCCGTTCGCCAAACCCCTCGCTCCAGAAGGTCGACCCGCATCTCAGGCAGGCCCGCGCGGCGGGAACGTCGGCCATCGCCTTGATTGTCCCGAAATCGATCGCTGCATACCTGATCGTCATGTCCGCTCCTCGCGTCTTCTCAATCGTTCCATGTCGCCAAGCGCGCGCTTGATGAGTTTCTGAATGCGTTCATCTCCAGCCTCGGGCGTCGCCGCATAACGGTCGAGAAGGAAGCGCC
>JALORM010000408.1 GCA_025458985.1 Paracoccaceae bacterium
TCTTGCCGCGGGTGTGCAGGCCCGCGACCCAGCGCCAGGAAAGCGTGTTCGAGGCGGGGTCGCCGTCGATCAGGTGGCGCAGGAAGAAGTCCGCGCCCAGTTCCCAGGGCAGCTGAAGGGTGAAGATCCAGATCGAGGCGAACCACATGCGGGCGTGATTGTGCAGGTAGCCGGTCCGCGCGAGTTCCTGCGCCCAGCCGTCGAACCCGTCGATCCCGGTCTCGCCCCGGCAGGCCGCCTCCCAGGCGCGGCGCAGGCCGGCTTCCGACTGCACGCGGTTCAGGCCTGCCCGCACCCCGGCGCGGTAGTCCGCCCAGACCGAGGGCCTGAGTTCCAGCCAGCCCTTCCAGTAGGTCCGCCACAGGACCTCCTGCAGGAACTTGTCGGTGCCGGCCGGAGCGTCCCGGCCGAGCACGGCGGCCAGCACCTCTTCCTCGGTGACCAGCCGGTGCCGGATCCAGGGCGACAGGCGCGAGACATGCGGGTGGCCCGGCAGATCGTGGTTGCGCAAGGCGGCGTAGTCGCGCCCCGCCGCCGGCAGGAAGGCGGAAAGCCGGGCAAGGCCGGCCTGCCGGGTCGGTTCGAAGCTCAGGTCCATCCGGCGGAGCTATGCCGGCCCGTCGGCGGTTCAAGGCGCGCGTCCGGGCGGGCACGGGGCCTCCCGGGCGGGGCTCCCTTGCAGCCCCCCGGGCGCGACACTAAGACTCGGTCAAGGATTGGCGGATTAGACAGACATCACGGATCGAGGCAGCGCACCAATGAGAGACCCAGTAGAGACCTACATGAACACCCTCGTGCCGATGGTGGTCGAACAGACCTCGCGCGGCGAAAGGGCCTACGACATCTACTCGCGGCTCCTCAAGGAACGCATCGTGTTCATGTCCGGCCCGGTGCACGACGGCATCGCAAGCCTGATGGTGGCGCAGCTCCTGTTCCTGGAAAGCGAGAATCCCTCGAAGGAAATCTCGATGTACATCAACTCCCCCGGCGGGGTGGTGACATCGGGCCTCTCGATCTACGACACGATGCAGTACATCCGGCCGAAGGTCTCGACGCTGGTCGTCGGCCAGGCGGCCTCGATGGGATCGCTGCTTCTGGCCGCGGGCGAGAAGGGGATGCGCTTCTCGCTGCCGAACAGCCGGATCATGGTCCACCAGCCCTCGGGCGGCTACCAGGGCCAGGCGACGGACATCATGATCCACGCCGAGGAAACGCAGAAGCTGAAGCGGCGGCTGAACGAGATCTACGTCAAGCACACCGGCCAGCCGCTGGAGAAGGTCGAGGCCGCGCTGGAGCGCGACAACTTCATGAGCCCCGAGCAGGCGAAGGCCTGGGGCCTGATCGACGAGATCGTGGAAAGCCGCAGCAAGGATGCCGGGGACGGCAAGTGACCGGCAGCCCGGGGCGAGGTTTTTTGGCGTTGTGCGGGGAGGGGGGCTGCCCTAGACTTCCCCGCGCGCGGCCCAGGACAGGCGCTGGCAGGCGCAGAGGATAGGCGATGGCGAACAACTCCTCCGGCGACAGCAAGAACACGCTCTACTGCTCGTTCTGCGGCAAGAGCCAGCACGAGGTCAGGAAACTGATCGCGGGCCCGACCGTGTTCATCTGCGACGAGTGCGTCGAGCTGTGCATGGACATCATCCGCGAGGAGACGAAGGCGCATGGCCTGAAGTCCTCGGACGGCGTGCCGACCCCGCGCGAGATCTGCAAGGTCCTGGACGACTACGTCATCGGGCAGATGCACGCCAAGCGTGTGCTTTCGGTTGCCGTGCACAACCATTACAAGCGCCTGAACCACGCCCAGAAGGCCAGCGACATCGAACTGGCGAAGTCGAACATCCTGCTGATCGGCCCGACGGGCTGCGGCAAGACGCTGCTGGCGCAGACGCTGGCGCGCATCCTCGACGTGCCCTTCACGATGGCCGACGCCACGACCCTGACCGAAGCGGGCTACGTCGGCGAGGATGTCGAGAACATCATCCTCAAGCTGCTGCAGGCCAGCGAATACAACGTGGAACGCGCGCAGCGCGGCATCGTCTACATCGACGAGGTCGACAAGATCACGCGCAAGTCCGACAACCCCTCGATCACCCGCGACGTGTCGGGCGAGGGCGTGCAGCAGGCGCTTCTGAAGATCATGGAAGGCACGGTGGCCAGCGTTCCGCCGCAGGGCGGCCGCAAGCACCCCCAGCAGGAATTCCTGCAGGTCGACACGACCAATATCCTCTTCATCTGCGGCGGCGCCTTCGCGGGGCTCGAGAAGATCATCGCCCAGCGCGGCAAGGGCAGCGCCATCGGCTTCGGCGCCGAGGTGAAGGACCCCGAGGCCAAGGGCGCGGGCGAGATGTTCAAGACGCTGGAGCCCGAGGACCTTCTGAAGTTCGGGCTGATCCCCGAATTCGTCGGGCGCCTGCCAGTGATCGCCACGCTCGAGGACCTCGACGAGGCGGCGCTGGTGTCGATCCTCACCGAACCCAAGAACGCGCTGGTCAAGCAGTACCAGCGCCTGTTCGAGATCGAGGGCGTCGACCTGACCTTCACCGACGATGCGCTGAAGGCGATCGCCAAGCGCGCCATCGCCCGCAAGACCGGCGCGCGGGGCCTGAGGTCGATCATGGAGGACATCCTGCTCGACACGATGTTCGAGCTGCCTTCGCTGCGCGGGGTCGAGGAAGTCGTCGTGAACGAAGAGGCGGTGAACGCCGGGGTGAAGCCGCTGCTGATCTACGCCGAAGGCAGCAAGAAGGAGCCCGCCTCGGCGGGCTGACATTCTCTCGCGCGCC
>JALORM010000030.1 GCA_025458985.1 Paracoccaceae bacterium
GCGGACCGCGCGGGTCGTGACCTACCCGCAGTACTGGGGCTTTCGCCTGACCGGGGTCGCGGCGTGCGACGTGTCGTCGCTCGGCTGCCATACCGACCTCTGGGCGCCCGAGGCGCGGGGGTTCTCCGCGCTGGTCGACCGGCTGGGGCTGGCGGGACGGATGGCACCCGCCCGCGCCGCCTCGGACGTGCTGGGGCCGATCCTGCCCGATGTCGCGCGCAGGACGGGCCTGCCGCCCGCGACGCCGGTTCTCTGCGGCATCCACGATTCCAATGCCTCGCTCCTGCCGCACCTGATGGCCCGGCAGCCGCCGTTCTCGGTCGTCTCGACCGGAACCTGGGTCGTCGCGATGTGCGTCGGCGGGCGCAGGGTCGCCCTCGACCCGGAACGCGACACCCTGATCAACGTGAGCGCCTTCGGCGACCCGATCCCCTCGGCGCGCTTCATGGGCGGGCGCGCGTTCGAGTCGATCGCCGGGCGCGATCCGCCTCCCGCGGCCGAGGCCGACCTCGCGGCGGTCCTGGCCGGGGGCATCATGCTTCTGCCCGCCGTGGTGCCGGGCTCGGGGCCGTTCCAGGGGCGGCCGGCGCGCTGGCTGGGCGATGAGCCGCCGGCCGGCAGCGGCGTCCGGACCGCGGCGGCAAGCTTTCACGCGGCCCTGATGACGGCGACCTGCCTCGACCTTGCGGGGCATGAGGGGCCGGTCGTGGTCGAAGGCCCGTTCGCCCGGAACGCCGCCTACTGCGCGATGCTGGCCGCCGCCTGCGGCTGCGCCGTCGTGCCCTCGGCCGACGCCACCGGCACAAGCCACGGCGCGGCGCTGCTGGCGCTGCCGGCCGGCGCGCGGCTCACGGCGCCGCCCGCCCCGGCGCCTGCGGCAGCCCCACCCGCAATGGCCGCCTACGCCGCGGCCTGGCGCGAGGCCGCCGGCTGAGCGTCACAGCGACATCGTCGCCAGCAGCCGGTCGCGGTCGAGCGCTTCCTTCCGCTCGGTCAGGATCACCTGGCCGCGGTTCATGACCTCGATCCGGTCGGCAAGCCGGTGGGCGAAGTCGAAGTACTGCTCGACCAGCACGATTGCCATCCGGCCTTCGGCGCGCAGATGCTCGATCACCCGGCCGATCTGCTGGATGATATTGGGCTGGATGCCTTCGGTCGGCTCGTCCAGCAGCAGGACGCGCGGCCGGCTGACCAGCGCGCGCGCGATGGCCAGCTGCTGCTGCTGCCCGCCCGAGAGGTCGCCGCCGCGCCGGTCGCGCATCTGCGCCAGCACGGGAAAGAGCGCGAAGATCGCATCTTCCACCCGCCGCTCGGCACGGGGCAGGCAGGCATAGCCGGTCTCGAGGTTCTCGCGCACCGTCAGGAACGGGAAGATCTCGCGCCCCTGCGGCACATAAGCTATGCCCGCCCGCGCCGCGGCATGGGCCGTGGGTCGTCCGAGGTCCGCCCCGTCGAGCAGGATGCGCCCGGTGCGGAACGGATGCCGCCCGGCGATGGCCTTCAGAAGGCTCGTCTTGCCGACCCCGTTCATGCCCATCACCGCCGTCACCTCGCCCGCAAGCGCGGTCAGGCCGATGCCATGCAGGATCTCGCTCTGGCCGTAGCGCAGCGTCAGGTCGCGGACTTCAAGCATCGCTCAGCGCCCCAGATAGACATCGATGACCTGCTGGTTCCTGGTGACGTGATCGAGCGTCCCCTCGGCCAGCACCGAGCCCTCGTGCAGCACCGTCACCTTGCAGTCGAGCCGGCGCACGAATTCCATGTCGTGCTCGACCACCACCACCGCGCGGCTCCGCGCGATGCGCTTGAGAAGCTCGGTCGTGTGCTCGCGCTCGGCGGGTGTCATGCCTGCGGCGGGTTCGTCGACCAGGAGAAGCCGCGGATCCTGCGCCAGCAGCATCCCGATTTCCAGCCACTGCTTCTGGCCGTGGCTGAGTTCGCCCGCCTTGCGGGGCAGGGCGGGCAGAAGGCCGATCTCCTCGGCGATGGACTCGATCCGCGCGGCGCCCTCGGGCGTCTTGCGATGGAACAGGACGGCCAGCGGCCCCCGCGGATTCCTGAGCGCCATGGCAAGGTTCTCCCGCACGGTCTGGTCCTCGAACACCGTCGGCTTCTGGAACTTCCGGCCGATCCCGGCGCGCGCGATCTGGCTTTCCGACATCCTCAGAAGCGAGACACTGCGTTCGCCCCACAGAACCCGCCCCTCGTCGGGGCGGGTCTTGCCGGTCACGATGTCCATGAAGGTGGTCTTGCCCGCGCCGTTCGGGCCGATCACGGCGCGCAGTTCGGGCTCGCCGATCTGGATCGAGAGGTTGTTGATCGCGCGGAACCCGTCGAAGGTGACCGACACGCCCGAAACTTCCAGCAGCGCGGTCATTCGGTACCCTCCTCGCGCCGCCAGGCGCCGTCGTCGGGGCCGTAGTCGCCTTGCCGGTCGGGGGTGCGGCGGCCAGGGATCAGGTCGAAGAGCCCGCCGATCCCCTTTGGCGCCAGCAGTGTCACCGCAACGAAGCTGAGGCCAAGCAGCACCAGCCACCAGTCGGTCCACTGGATCCGATAGAAGCCGAGGTCGATGTCGGGCGCCCCGCCGCCGGTGAACCACGACGACAGCAGCGACACGAAGGCCGCGCCGATGGCGGCGCCGTAAAGCCGCCCGCGGCCGCCGATGGCGACCCAGACGGCCAGGTAGATCGAGGCGATGGGCGCGATCTCGGCAGGGTTGATGATGCCCGCCTGCGGGTAGTAGAGCGCGCCCGCGATGCCTGCGACCACGGCGGTCAGGGTGAAGACGAAAAGCTTGTAGTGCTCGACATGGTAGCCAAGGAAGCGCACCCGCGCCTCGTTGTCGCGGATGCCGCGGATCACGCTGCCGAACTTGCCCGACACGACCCACGCGAAGAGCAGGTAGCCCGCGGCAAGGGCCGCCGCCGAGGCCCAGAAGAAGACGAGCGAGACGGTGGACTGCGGGACATGGTCGTAGCCGGGGATGTTCTGCAGTCCCGACAGCCCGTTGTTGCCGCGAAGCCCGGTGTCGTTCTGGAACAGCCAGAGCGACAGCGCCAGCGTCATCGCCTGGGTCAGGATCGACAGGTACACGCCCGTCACCCGGCTGCGGAAGGCAAGCCATCCGAAGACCAGCGCCAGCAGGCCCGGCACCAGCACGACCATCAGAAGCTGCAGCGCCAGGCTGTCGGCGAAGGCCCAGAGCCAGGGGAATTCTGACGAGCCCACCACGCCGAAGATCTGGGTGCCGACGGCATCGACGATCTCTTCCGGCGTGGGCGGGATCGGGGCGGCGGCAAGGCTTGTGGTCACGATGATCTCGGTCCGGGCATACATGAGCCACATCCCGATGGCGTAGCCGCCGATGCCGAAGAAGGCCATGTGCCCCAGCGAGAGGATGCCGCAGTACCCCCAGACGACATCCATCGCGACCGCGACGAGGCACAGGCACAGTGTCTTGCCCAGCGTCTTGACCATCGACGTCGAGACGAGCCCCATCTCCGCCAGCACCGTCACGCCCAGGGTGAAGAGCGCGAGCGCCAGCAGGAACCACAGCACGGACGGGTTCTGCGCGATCAGCGACCGGCGGGGCGCGAAGGGGCGGGCAGAAGTGGCGAGCGCATCGCTGGGCATCGGATCACGCCTCGGCCGCGCGGCCCTTCAGGGCGACGATGCCCCGCGGCCGGACCTGGATGAAGAGGATGATGAAGAGGATCATGAAGGTCTGCGCCGCAAGGGTGTTCGACGGATAGACCCATTCGATCCCCTTCTGCAGGACGCCGATCAGCGTGGCCCCCGCCAGCGTCCCCCAGACATTGCCGACGCCGCCGACGACGACGGTCATGAAGCTCTGGACGATATAGTCCGACCCCATTTCGGAGGTGACCTTGGCATAGAGCCCGATCGCCACCCCCGCGATCCCCGCGATCCCCGAGCCGAGGCCGAAGGTCAGCATGTTGATGCGGTCGGGGTTGATCCCCATCGAGGCCGCCATGCCGGGGTTCTGGGTCACCGCGCGCACCTCGAGCCCGAGCCGCGTGCGCTTCAGGACGAAGAGGATCAGGCCCAGGAACACCAGGGCCAGCACGAAGATCGCGATGCGGATGTAGCTGATCGCCACGATCTCGTTGATCACCAGCTGGCCGTCGAGCCAGGCCGGCGCGGTCAGCGGCCGGGCCTGGGTGCCGAAGATGTTCTTGGCAAGCTGCTGCAGCGCGATCGAGATCCCGAAGGTCGCCAGCAGCGTTTCCAGCGGCCGGCGGTAGAGCCAGCGGATCACCAGCCGCTCCATAGCCACGCCCGCCCCGAAGGTGACCGCGAAGGCCAGGGGCAGCGCGATCAGGATCGACAGCGTGTAGTCCGGGACGAACAGCTGGACGACATAGCCCGTGTAGGCCCCCATCATGATGAATTCGCCATGCGCCATGTTGATGACGCCCATCACGCCGAAGGTGATGGCAAGACCAATGGCGGCGAGAAAGTAGATCGAGGCGAGCGACAGCGCGTCGAGCGCGATGTCGGCGGTCTGGTTCGCGCCCACCCGCAGGTCAACCTCGGTCAGCGCGGCGCGGGCTGCGTCGGTCACGGCCGCGTCGGGTTCGGCGTAGGCCTCGTAGAAGACGTGGGCAGCAATGGCCGCCTGGCGTTCCGCTTCCGTGAGGAAGGGCGGCACCGCGCCAGTCTCGGCCAGCCGGTCGTAGGCCTCTTCGCGCCGCGCCTCGGTGTCCAGCGTGGCGACCGGGATGCCGGCGACGCGCCCGTCGACGATGTTGGCGGCAAGCACCTCCTTGATGCGGTCGCGCGCGACCGGAGCGGGGGCGAGCCCGGCATCGACGAGGCGCCCGTAAGCTTCGGCCGCGCTCAGCGCCTCGCTGCCCGGGCGGAGCTCGCGGGCAATGTTGGCACCCGGGGGCAGGGTGGTCCCGACGCCGGGCGAGACGGCAAGAATCTGGTTCAAGGCCGCCCGTGTCTCGAGGCCGATGTCGTTCGACAGGGTCTCGATGGCAGCGACGCGCTCGGCGGTGTTCTCGCCGAAGCGGGCCGTCAGGATGGCGGCAAGGCGTTCCTTTGCGGCCTTCAGCGCGGGGTCGGGATCGTCCGCGATCGAGGCGCGCAGCGGCTCGATCTGGTCGGCCGAGGGGTTGCGCGCGATCGAGGTCAGCGCCGCGCTCCGGGCGCGGGGGTCGGGGTCGGAGAGCTGGAAGCGCACCAGGGCGCCGGCGATCTCGCGCCGGACACCGCCATTGGGGCGGACTTCGCCCAGCTCGTCGCGGGCCGCGGTGCCCGCCGGATCGCCGGTGGCGATGTCGAGAAGCGTGAGGGCGCCGCCCTCGCCGGGCGCGGTGTAGAAGAACAGCCCGTCAGCCTTGCGCACCCAGACCTCGCGGTCTTGCCAGCGTTCCAGGAAAGTCTGCACCCCTGGCGGATCGGCGGCGATCAGTGCCTCGATCACCACGCCGACGCTGCGGCGGCTGGGGTTCTCGACCCCCTCGCGGTGCTCCTGCAGCACGCTCTGAAGGTCCTGTGCGGCGACAGGGGCGGCAACGAGGACCAGGGCCGCAAGAGCGGCGAGGAGCGCGCGGAGCATGGCGGGGGCCTTCGGGAAGGGGCGGCGCGCGGGGAGGTCCCGCCGCGCGCCGCGGCTCCGGTCAGTAGTTCGACTGGATCTGCACGCAGGTCTGGGTCTGCGTGTTGTACATGCCGCACTGAAGGTCCTTCCAGTCGGCTTCCAGCACCGCCGATTCCGGCAGGAAGTCGGTCCAGGCGTCGCCCGGCACCGGCTCGGTCTGGCTGATGATGTCGAACTGGCCGTCGGCGCGGATCTCGCCGATCAGCACGGGCTTGGTCAGGTGGTGGTTCACGCCCATCACCGCCGTCCCGCCGGTGAGGTTCGGGAATTCCTGCCCCCACATCGCGGTGCGCACGGCGTCGACGTCGGTCGTGCCTGCCTGGGTCACGGCATTCACCCACATGTTGAAGCCGATGTAGTGGGCCTCCATCGGGTCGTTGGTCACGCGCTTCTCGTCGCCGATGAAGGCGTGCCATGCCGCGATGAACTCGGCATTGGCCGGCGTGTCGGCCGACATGAAGTAGTTCCACGCCGCGAGGTGGCCGACGAGGTTCGAGGTGTCGAGGCCCGACAGCTCCTCCTCGCCGACCGAGAAGGCGACGACGGGGATGTCGTCGGCGCTGACGCCCGCCGCGGCCAGTTCCTTGTAGAAGCCGATGTTGGCGTCGCCGTTGATCGTCGAGATCACGCCCACCTGCTTGCCGTCGGCACCCAGCGCCTGCACGTCGGCCACGATCGTCGCCCAGTCGGAATGGCCGAAGGGCGTGTAGTTGACGAAGATGTCCTCGGCCGCGATGCCCTTGGACTTGAGGTAGCTTTCAAGGATGTTGTTCGTCGTGCGCGGATAGACGTAGTCGGTGCCGAGCAGCGCGAACTTCTCGACGCCGAGCTCTTCCAGGAAGTAGTCGACCGCCGGGATCGCCTGCTGGTTCGGCGCGGCGCCGGTGTAGAAGACGTTGCGGCTGGATTCCTCGCCCTCGTACTGGACGGGATAGAACAGCAGGCCGTTCAGTTCCTCGATGACCGGCAGGACCGACTTGCGGCTTACGCTCGTCCAGTTGCCGAACATCACGTCGACCTCGTGCACGGTCAGAAGCTCGCGCGCCTTCTCGGCGAAGAGCGGCCAGTCCGAGGCCGGGTCGACGACGACGGCTTCGAGCTGGCAGCCCAGAAGTCCGCCCTTCTCGTTCTGCTGGGCGACCAGCATCAGCATCGTGTCCTTCAGCGTCGTCTCCGAGATCGCCATCGTCCCGGACAGCGAATGCAGGACGCCGACCTTGATCGGGCAGTCCTGGGCAGAGGCGCCGGTTGCCGCCAGCGCGGCGACAGAGGCGGCGAGGGCAAGCTTGGCCTTGGTCGATATCATGAAAATCCGTCCCCAGTGTGTGGCAGCGGAAGCGGTCCGGTGGGCGCCCGTCTCGGCTGGGCGCGGCGCGCCGGAGGCGCCGCCCGTGCAGATGGTCCGGTCGCGCCTTTCGGCTGTCGCCCGGGTTGGCAGTCGTGCGGGATCGGCTCACCTTCACCTGCCCGCATCGCGATCTCATGCGTGGGGCCCGGGCGAGGTAAATGCCGCGCCGCGGCGGGTCGGAGCGTCGGACGGAACTGCCCGCTATTTCCGCGCAAGGGATAGGCATCTGCCCGGGAAATGAGCGCATGCCCAAGCGGGGGACGAGTCGTCGCCCGGGGTTGGGGGAAGGGGCCCTGCGCCGGCCTCGTCGCTCCGGACGCCCGGTGCATTCCTGAGCGCGATGGGGCCGGGCCGCCGCTGCCGCCCGCGTGGCGAGCGCCGAGGCGGCAGGCTCAGGTGCCGCGCAGCCGCCGCGCGGCCAGCCAGCTTGCCGCCGCCATCGCACCGGCGGTGGCAAGGCACAGCGGCAGCCCGCCGGTCTGGTAGCTGAGGCCAGACAGCAGCGTGCCCAGCAGCCGGCCCGCGGCGTTCGCCATGTAGTAGAAGCCCACGTCGCGGGTGATCCGCTCGGTCGAGCCAAAGGCGAGGATCAGGTAGGAATGGACCGAAGAATTGATCGCGAAGACGAAGCCGAACAGCAGGAGGCCGCCCACAAGCGCGGCAGTAAGCCCGAGGGAGGGGCCGCCCGCAGCCAGGGCGGCCGCGGCCAGAAGGAACGGGATCGGCACGAGAAGCCCTGACCAGAGGATCGCCTTGTCCACCACCGCGGCTTCGGGCTGGCCCTTCGCGCCAAGGAGCCGCGGCGCCGCGGCCTGCACCGCCCCATAGGCGATGATCCAGAGCGCCAGGAAGCTGCCGATCAGGAAGAACGCCTCGCGCCGGCCTTCGGCGGTGCCGTCCGACAGGACCGCCTGGAAGTAGACCGGGATGCCCACGACGAACCACACGTCGCGCGCCCCGAAGAGGAACATGCGCGCAAGGGACAGCCGGTTGACCCGCGCGTCGGTCGAACGCCAGCCGCCCCAGGCCTCGTCGGGCTTCACCCGGCCGGGCAGGCCCGCGGGCAGGAACAGGATCACAGCGGCGAGGATCGCTGCCAGAACCCCCGCCATGGTCCAGACTGCCGGCTCGAAGCCGGCCGTCGCCAGAAGCGCGGCGCCAAGGAAGAAGCCAAGGCCCTTGACCGCGTTCTTCGATCCCGTCAGCACGGCGACCCAGCGGAAGAGGCCCCCGTCCCCGGCGGGGGCGAGCAGCTTCACGGCTGACTTCGAGGACATCTTGGCAAGGTCCTTTGCCACCCCCGAAACGCCCTGCACCGCCATCACGAAGGCGACCGAGGCGGCCACGCCCCAGCCGGGGTCGAGCTGCGCAAGCGCCGCGAGCGCCGCGATCTGCAGCGCGAGGCCGCCGTAGAGCGTCGCCGCAAGCCCGAAGCGGGCGGCGAGCCAGCCCGCGGCAAGGTTCGTGCCGATGCCGGCCATTTCGTAGAGCAGGAACAGCCAGGCCAGTTGCAGCGGAGTGAAGCCGAGGCTGTTGAAGTGCAGCAGCACCAGCATCCGCAGCGCGCCGTCCGACAGCATGAAGGCCCAGTAGGCCGCCGTGACGGCGGCATAGGCCCGCAGCGGGTTCGGGGTCGCGCGTCCGCCTGTCACAGGGAGGCCGCCACCATCCGCACGATGTCGGCCAGCCGGCAGGCATAGCCCCATTCGTTGTCGTACCAGGCAAAGACTTTCACCTGGGTCCCGTTCACCACCATCGTGGACGGCGCGTCGATGACCGCGGAACGAGGGTCGTTGGTGAAGTCCGACGAGACGAGCGGCCGCGTCTCATGGCCGAGGATGCCCTTGAGCGGTCCTTCGGCGGCAGCAGCAAAGAGGGCGTTGACCTCTTCGGCCGTGGTCGGTCGGGCAACCTCGAACACGCAGTCGGTGAGCGAGGCGTTCAGCAGCGGCACGCGGACCGCGTGGCCGTTCAGCCGGCCCTTCAGCTCGGGGTAGATGAGCGTGATCGCGGTGGCGCTTCCGGTCGTCGTGGGGATGAGGTTCATCAGCGCCGACCGCGCGCGGCGGGGGTCCTTCGCGGGACGGTCCACGATCGTCTGGGTGTTCGTGACATCGTGGATCGTGGTGATGACCCCGTGCCGGATGCCGATCCCCTCGTGGATCACCTTCACCACCGGGGCAAGGCAGTTGGTCGTGCACGAGGCGGCGGTGATCAGCGCCTGCCGTCCGTCGTAGAGGTGATGGTTCACCCCGTAGACGAGGTTCAGCGCCGCGTCGTCCTTGATCGGCGCGCTGACGACGACCTTCCCGACCCCGGCGGCGTAGTAGGGCGCGACCTTCGCGGCGGTCTTGAAGACGCCCGTGCAGTCGACCACGACATCGACGCCAAGGTCGGCCAGCGGCAGGGCCTCGATGGTCTTCGCATGGGTCAGTCGGACACGGCGGCCATCCAGGACCAGGGTGCCCTCTTCGTGGCTTACCGGGGTACGCCAGCGGCCGTGGACGCTGTCGAATTCCAGCAGCAGCGCATGCTGCGCAGCATCGCCTGCGGGATCGTTGAGAAGGACGATCTCGCCGCCCGCACCGCTGTCGACCAGGTCGCGCAGAACGAGCTTTCCGATCCGGCCGAGGCCGTTGAGGGCGATCCGGGGCATCGGGGCGTCAGGCCGTCTGGGCGGAATCGGCGTCGGCGTCGGCGTCGATCCGGTCCACCCGGGTCTGCAGCGCCATCCGGTCGAGCGTGTCGAACGGCAGTTCGACGAAGGCCGCGATACGGCGGCGGAGCGCGCCGTAAGTCTGCGCGAAGACCAGCGCCTTTTCGGCATCGGTGCCCACGGCCTTCACCGGGTCGGGCAGGCCCCAGTGGCCGGTGATCGGCTGGCCCGGCCAGGGCGGGCATTCCTCCTCTGCCGCGGTGTCGCAGACCGTGAAGACGAAATCCATCTGCGGCGCACCGGCGCTCCGGAATTCCGAAAGGTGCTTCGACCGCAGGCTTGTAGTGTCGTGGCCGTTCCGGCGCAGCACATCAAGCGCGAAGGGGTTGAGCGCCGTCCCGGGCTGCACGCCAGCCGAGTGGGCCTTGAAGCGGCCCTTGCCGAGATCGCGCAGAAGCGCCTCGGCAAAGATCGAGCGGGCGGAGTTCCCCGAACAGATGAAGAGAACGTCGAAGGCGCTGTCGGGCATGGCAGGCTCCCTGCGGGGTGAGAGAAGCGGCGCCAGAAGGTCCGGCCTTGCCCGGCCGACATCCAGCGCGAGATATCCGATCAGCGCCTCGGCGGCATCGAGATCGACGGAGTAGCGGAGCGACCGGCCCTGACGGGCGACGGTCACGAGACCGGCAGAAACCAGGTCGGCCAGGTGATGCGAAAGGGTGTTCTGCTTGAACCCCAGTGCGCGGGCGATCTCGGTCGGGCGCACGCCGCGGGGGGCAAAGCGCATCAGAAGGCGGAAAACGGAAAGGCGGCCGGGGTGGCCGAGCGCGGCGAAGGCGGTGGCGGCAGAAAGGCGGCCGGGGTGACCGAGCGCGGCGAAGGCGGTGGCGGCAGGATATGATTCCATATTTCCGGAATATCCGAAATGATGGTTGCCGTCCAATGACAGTTCTGTAACGGGATGCGGCGCGTCCGCCCCCCGCTACGCGGGCGGACCGAGGCGGAGGGTTGGGGCAAGCCCGAACCGTTCCGGCCCGACACCGATGTCGCGCAGCAGGTGGTCGCCAAGCTCTGCGGGAAGCTGCGCATCCCGGAGGCCCGGGGCGCGCGCGCGTCGGCGCAGCAGCCGCGTGGCAAGCCTGGGAAGGACGCGCGGGTCCGGGGTCATTGCGGGTTGCATCCGGGCTCTCGCCAAGGCGGTGTTGGGATGGTGCGGCGCCTAGCGCCGCACCTCGAAGACCATGTTGAAGGGCGTCTCTGCGGCCCGGCGGAAGTGGGTGAAGCCCGCCTTGCGGAACACCTCGGCCAGACGTGCCTCGCCCGCCTGCGCGCCCAGAACCAGATGCCCGCCTTCCGAGATCGCATGGGCACAGCAGATCACCGTCGAGGCGGCATAGTAGATCTGCCCCGTGGGCGTCATGTTGCCCTCGGTCCGGTCGTGCGCGAAGGGCTCGACCAGCATCACGGTCCCGCCTGGCGCAAGCACGCGTGCCACATGGCGCGCGGCACCCACCGGGTCGCCCAGGTCAT
>JALORM010000409.1 GCA_025458985.1 Paracoccaceae bacterium
TTGGCGGCCATCAGGTAGGTCGCCTGCATCCAGGGCACGTACTTCTGTTCGTCCGTCCCGAGCTTGCCCAGCTCCATCATCGCCGGCGCAATGCCGGAGGTGTCGGCGCCAGACAGGTCGACCAGACCGTCTTCCAGCCCTGACAGGTCGCCGTGCAGCCCGCCCAGCACCGCGATGGTGCCCGAGCCCGCCTGCATCTCGGCCTGGATGCGGGTCAGCCAGGGGCCGTTGTCCATCCCCTGGTAGTCGACGCCACCCTCGAAGCCGGACAGAACCTGTTCGCGCATGGCCTGGCTTTCCTCGACGGGCTTGGCCTGCGTCGACCAGAACAGCGCCTCGGCCCGGGCCGTGGCCGGCGCAAGCGACAGGGCAAGGGCCGCGGCTGCCGCGGCGGAAAGCTTTCTGTGCATGGTTGTCCTCCCTTTGGTGTCGTTGGTCTTCAGGTATTGGCGGGGGCCGGTCCGTGGCTGGCGCGAGGCACGAAGCGTGTCTGGATCAGGCGATGGACCGGCGGGGCGCCGGGCGCGGTCATGCGCGCGACCAGTATCCCCGCCAGCGCGCGGGCAGCCTCGAGCGTGTCGCTGTCGAAGGTGCTCAGCGGTGGCCGGGCGTGGGCCGCCGGCCCGATGTTGTCGAAGCCGATCACCGACAGGTCGCCCGGGACCGCAAGGCCGAGCTCTGCGGCGATGTCGAGAACCGCCAGAGCCAGGCCGTCGAACAGGCACAGCACCGCCGTCGGCCGGTCGGGCGCGGTCAGCATGGCCCGGATCGCCCGGTCGCGCCGGTCGGTGTCGTACCGGGGCGAGGTGGCGACGGCCAGCGTCGCGTCGGTTCCGGCCATCGCCGCCTGAAGGCCCTCGACCCGGTGAAGGCGGAAGGTCATCGGCTCTTCGATCGACACCAGCCCGAAGCGGCGGTGGCCAAGCCCGCGCAGCAGCGCGAACGCCTCTGCGAAGGCCCCTGCCCCATCGGTGTCGAGCCAGTCGAACGGGGCCGGGTCGTGGTCGGTCCGGCCATGCGTGACGAACGGAAACCCCGCCTCCAGCAGCCAGGCGACGCGCGGATCGGCCTCGGTCGTCCGCCCCAGGATCAGGCCGTCGGCGCGCCGGCTGGAGACGATGTTGCGGATCATGCCGAGTTCGGCCTGCGCATCCGGCACGAAGGCCAGGAACAGGTCGACGCCGTGGTCCGACAGGCCCTGCCCGAGGCCCTGAACGAATTCGCCGAGGTAGCTGTGTTCGCGCCCGTAGCCGGGGTCCTGCAGGACAAGGCCCACGAAGCCCGAGCCGCGGCCGGTCACCAGCGCCCGCGCCGCCCGGTTCGGAACGTAGCCGGCCGCCCGTGCTGCGGCCTGCACCTTTTCCCGCGTGCCCGTCGAGATGCCGGGGTGCCCCGACAGCGCGCGAGACACGGTCGCGGCCGAGACCCCCAGCGACCGGGCAAGCCCTTTCAGCGTGCGCCCCGTATCGGACATGACCCCCCGTCGGCCGGACTGATGTCCCGGCTCGTTGTCGGCACCATGACACAGACAGCGGATTTTTGCAATCGTTTGCACAACCACCATCGCGCACGCCGCCCCCGGAGCGTCGGCCGGTCTTCCGCTCCGGCCGCTTGCGCCGCGGGCCACCCCCGGCAACCATGCCCGGGGCAGACTCACGACGGGGGGAATCGCGGCATGTCGCACGGCTACGAGACGGGAAGACTGAACCTGCCCTTCGTGGGCATCTCGACCTTCGGCAAGTCGCCCTATCAGCAGGATTGGGGCGCCATCGACGCCGACGTGGCGATCCTCGGCGCCCCGTTCGACTTCGGCACACAGTGGCGCGCCGGGGCGCGCTTCGGGCCGCGCGCGATCCGCGAGGCCTCGACGCTGTTCTCCTTCGGTCACGCGGGTGCCTACGACCACGAGGACGACGTGACCTACCTGGAAGGCGTGCGCATGGTCGATATCGGCGATGCCGACATCGTCCATACCGACACGGCCACGAGCCACGCCAACATCGAAGCGGGCGTGCGCGCGATCCTGAAGGCGGGCGCACTGCCCGTGGTGCTGGGCGGCGACCATTCGGTCAACATCCCCTGCATCACTGCCTTCGAAGGCCGCGGCCCGATCCACATCGTCCAGATCGACGCGCATCTCGACTTCGTCGACGAACGCCACGGGGTGCGGCATGGCCACGGCAACCCGATGCGCCGCGCGGCCGAGAAGCCCTATGTCACCGGGCTTAGCCAGTTCGGCATCCGCAACGTCTCGTCCACCGCGAAGGAAGGCTACGAGGCCGCCCGTACGATGGGCTCCGACATCCTTTCGGTGCGCCAGATCCGGTCGATGGGCGTGGCGGCGGCGCTGGAGCGGATTCCGGCGGGCGTGGACGTCTATCTGACGATCGACATCGACGGCTTCGACCCCTCGATCGCGCCCGGCACGGGCACGCCCAGCCACGGCGGCTTCACCTATTACGAGGTGCTGGAGCTTCTGGCGGGCGTCGCCAGGCGGGGCCGGGTCGTCGGCATCGACCTCGTCGAGGTCGCGCCCGACTACGACCACACCGGCACAACCGCGATCCTTGCCGCGCAGGTCTTGCTGAACGTCATCGGCCGGGTCATGCACGCGCGCGGGACCTGACCGCGATCGATCTGGCCCCTCACCACGGCTGCGACCTTGGTCCTATGGGCCGCGGCCCGGGCACGGGACTAGGGTTCGGCCATGCGGTTGCGGCGCCTGTTCCTGGGACTGGTGGCAGCCGGCCTCGC
>JALORM010000031.1 GCA_025458985.1 Paracoccaceae bacterium
CAGCCGCTTCTGCGCGATCGCCTCGTTGCGCTCGGCCCGGCGCTCGGCCGTCAGCGCCTCGCGCACGTAGTCGAGGTGCCGCTCCACCGCGGCCCGGGCACCGGCCGCATCCCGTGCCAGAAGCGCATCGTGGATCGCCCGGTGCTGGTCCAGAAGGGCGCTGCGCGTGGTGCGCTGGCGGAACATGATCTGGCGGTTGTAGAAGACCCCTTCGCGCAAGAGGCCGAACATCGACCGCATCATGTGCAGCATGATGACGTTGTGGCTTGCTTCGATGATCGCCATGTGGAACTCGGCGTCCAGGGCCGCCTCGGTCTCGGGGTTCCGCTTGCCGTGCGCTGCCTCCATCTTGGCGAAGACGGCGGCAACCACCTGAAGATCGGTGTCGGACCCGAAGCGGGCCGCCCGTTCGGCGGCCAGTCCCTCCATGTCGCGCCGGAAATCGATGTAGTCGAAAAGCGCCTCGTCATGGGCGGCGAAAAGCCGGGACAGCGCGGGCGGAAACGCCGAAGACAGGGCGACCGGCGCGCGACACGACCAGCCCCCGCGCCTGAAGCTCGGCCAGAGCCTCGCGCAGCGACGGGCGTGAGACCTCGAGCCGGTCGGAAAGTTCGCGTTCGGACGGCAGGCGCTCGCCCGGACGGAGGATTCCGCGCAGGATCAGAAGCTCGATCTGCCGGACGACGGCCAGGGCCAGCTTCTCGGAATGCACCGGCTCGAACGGCATGGGTACCTCGCGCGCGAATTGGTCAGAACATATGACCGCACGAGACCCGCCACAACGAAAAAGCCGGAGCCGCGGGGTGCGGCTCCGGCCGATCCGTCCGGCGCTTCGATCAGCGCGTTTCGCGGATGATGATCTCGACCCGGCGGTTCGCCTGCTTGCCTGCGGGCGTCGCGTTCGACGCGATGGGCTGCGTCTCGCCGCGGCCATAGGCGACGACCCGGCGCGAGGACACGCCTTCGTTCACCAGGATCGAAGCGACGGCGCTCGCACGGCGCTCCGACAGGTCCTGGTTGTAGGCGTCCGAGCCATCCGAGTCGGCGTGACCGACCACTTCGATGGTCGAGCGCGGGTACTTGTTCAGGCTGCCCGCCAGGATGCTCAGGTCTCTCTGCAGGTCCGGGCGGACGAAGGTGCTGTCGACCCCGAACAGAAGGTCGTTCGGCATCCGCACGATCAGCCGGTCGCCGTCGCGGATCACGTCGATGTTGCCCGACAGGTCACGGTCGAGCTCGCGCGCCTGGGCGTCGAGGATGTTGCCGACGACCGCCCCGGCGATGCCGCCGATCACGGCGCCCGCGGCGGCCTGCTCGAGGTCGTTGCTGCCCGAGCGCGAGGCCCCGAGCGCGGCGCCGGCCAGCGCCCCCACCACCGCGCCCTGCCGGGTGCGGGGGTTGTCGACGGGGCTGCCGGCGGTGTCGACGCAGCCCGCCAGGATCAGGGCGGCGGCGGATCCCGCAAGGATTTTCGTTCCGATCGTCATGGTCTGCCTCTTGTCATGGGCCGCATTCGGCCAGTCAACTCGGCCATACGTTTGAGGTTCCATGCCTGCTATTCAATAACGCTTGCCGCGTCAGGCGGAGTTCCGCCGATCACGAGGCCCGCGCATCGGCGCGCGCGCCTTCCCAGGCCAGCATCGCGCGCTTGACGGGCAGGCCCCAGTGGTAGCCTCCGAGACCGCCCGACTTCCTGAGCGCGCGGTGGCAGGGGATGAGCCACGAGATCGGGTTTCGTCCGACGGCCGTGCCCACTGCACGCACCGCCTGCGGCGCGCCGATGGCACCTGCGATCTCGGAATAGGTGGTGACGTGCCCCGTAGGCACGTTCAGAAGCGCCTCCCAGACCTTGATCTGGAACGGCGCGCCGATCAGGAACAGCGGCGTCGCCTCGCCCGGACGCTCCTCGGCGCCGAATGCCGCAAGCGCCCAGGGCCGCAGTGCCATCGGGTCTTCGACGAAGCGCGCCTTTGGCCAGCGGCCGGCGAGGTCTTCCAGCGTGGCGGGCGCACCGGGCTCTTCGGCAAAGCCGATGCCGCAGATGCCCTTGTCGGTGCCCATCACCAGGGCGGGTCCGAAGGGGCTTTCGAACCAGCCCCAGCGGATCGTCAGCCCCTCGCCCCCGCGGGCATAGTCGCCCGGGCTCATCGCTTCCCACCTCAGGAACAGGTCGTGCAGGCGCCCCCCGCCCGACAGGCCGGCGGCATCGGCCGTTTCCAGCACCGTGAAGCGGTCGGCAAGCAGGTGGCGCGCGTGGTCGAGCGTCAGGTACTGCTGGTAGCGCTTGGGCGACACGCCGGCCCAGCGCGAGAACACGCGCTGGAAGTGCGCCGGGCTCATCCCGAGGTCGGCTGCAAGCCGGTCGAGCGGCAGGGCGGTGCCCCCGGCTGCATCGATGCGGGCGATCGCGCGGGCGATCACGCCGTAGTGGTAGGCGGGGGTTTCGGTCTCCTGGCGCATCGCGGTCTGGCCTCCTTGCGACAGACCTAGGCGATGGCGGCGCGGGTCGCGACCCGGAAGTTGCGGATAGTCCCTCAGGCGGTCAAACGGGCCGGTTCGTCCATCGGGGCTTCCTCGGGCGCGCCGTCCGGCACGAAGACCGTCTCGGACGCGGTCAGGACCGGCCGCACGGCGTGTCCGCAAGAGGCGGCGGCCTCTTGCGACAGGGTGCGCAGCCGGCCCGCACCCGGCGCCGACAGCACATCGGCCGGGATGTCGCCCGGATGGAGGCTTTCCACCCAGAGCCCGTCCGCGAGGATCGCCTCGTGCCGTTCCAGCAGCACGAGGTAGAGGTCGAGCGGCCCTTCGGGCGCGACGCGCGCGATTCCCGGGCGACCGACGAGGTCGCGCGCTACGGCAAGCGCCTCCCGCAGGCCAAGGTGCAGGTCCAGCGCCCAGCCGCGGACGAGGACGCGGTGTGACGGCGCGACCGTCAGCGGCGCAGCCGGCGAAGCACGCCCCATGGCGCCCGGGGTGAGGCGGACCGGCCAGAGATCGGGCCGCGCCGCAGCCGCCGCCGCAGGCACGTGGCACCGCCCGACCCAGACCACGGGCTGAAGCCCGCTATCGCGGGTCAAGGCGAGGTCACCCGGCCTAAGCCAGCCAGCGGCGACCGGCCCGTCGCCGGTCATGATCTGCGACCCGGCACTGAAGGCAGGAAGCCAGCCCGCGGCCTCGATCCCGACTGCAATGCAGTCCGGGTCCGGTTCGGGCCGCGCAGGCGGGCCATTGGTGCGAAGGGCGTGAGCCATCGGCATATCCTTTCTGTCGCCCGGCCAGCATCGTCCGGAATGCGTAAACGCCAGGCTAATGCCCGCCGACATCCGGGCCTTGCCGGCACCCGGCCGGCCGGGCATACCGGCGAAGCCATGGCCCAGCAGCTGCCCTATGCCGAGATCACCGAGGTCTTCTGCCGCTTTCACGCGGCCGAGCCTGAGCCGAAGGGCGAGCTGGAGCATGTGAACGCCTTCACCTTGCTGGTTGCCGTGGCGCTCTCGGCGCAGGCGACCGATGCCGGCGTGAACAAGGCAACGCGCCGTCTGTTCGCGGTGGCCGACACGCCCGAGAAGATGCTCGCCCTGGGCGAAGAGGGGCTGATCGAGCACATCAAGACGATCGGGCTCTTCCGCAACAAGGCCAGGAACGTGCTCAAGCTGAGCCGGATCCTGATCGACACCTACGAGGGCGAGGTGCCCTCGTCGCGCGCCGCGCTGATGACGCTGCCCGGGGTCGGGCGCAAGACGGCGAACGTCGTGCTGAACATGTGGTGGGGCCACCCGGCGCAGGCGGTCGACACCCACATCTTCCGCGTCGGGAACCGTACCGGCATTGCACCCGGGCGGGACGAGGCCGCCGTGGAGCGCGCCATTGAGGACAACGTGCCGGCGGAATACCAGCGCCACGCGCACCACTGGCTGATCCTGCACGGCCGCTACATCTGCACCGCGCGCAAGCCCCGCTGCGCCGACTGCCTGATCCGTGACCTTTGCCGCTACGAGGACAAGACCGCATGAAGACCTACCAGGTTGTCGGCATCGGCAACGCCATCGTCGATGTCCTCGCCCAGACGGAAGAGACGTTTCTCGACCACATGGGCATCCAGAAAGGGATCATGCAGCTCATCGAGCGCGAACGGGCCGAGACGCTCTATGCCGCGATGAAGGAACGCACCGAGGCGCCCGGTGGCTCGGTTGCGAACACCATCGCGGGGCTTGGCAACCTGGGCCTGACGACCGCCTTCATCGGCCGCGTGCGCGACGACGCGCTGGGCCGGTTCTACGCGAAGTCGCTTGAGCTGGAGGGGTCGGCCTTCCCGAACCGCCCCGTCGCCGGGGCCGACCTGCCGACCTCGCGGTCGATGATCTTCGTCACCCCGGACGGCGAGCGCAGCATGAACACCTACCTCGGCATCTCGGCCGAGCTCGGTCCCGAGGACGTCGACGACGATGTGGCGGGCAGTGCCGAGATCCTGTTCCTCGAAGGCTACCTGTTCGACAAGCCGCAGGGGAAGAGGGCTTTCCTCGCCGCCGCCGAGGCCTGCCACCGGGGCGGCGGCATGGCCGGCATTGCGCTGTCCGACCCGTTCTGCGTCGACCGGCACCGGGCCGATTTCCACGCGCTCGTGCGCAGCCTCGACTACGTCATCGGCAACCAGCACGAGTGGTGCGCGCTCTACGAGACCGAGGATCTGGACGACGCACTGACGCGCGCCGCGGCGGATTGCCCCGTCGTGGTCTGCACCCGCTCGGGGGCCGGCGTGATCCTGATCCGAGAGGGCGAGAGGGTCGAGGTGCCGGTGCACCGGGTCGTGCCGGTCGACGCGACCGGCGCGGGCGACCAGTTCGCCGCCGGATTCCTTTACGGGCTGGCGACCGGCCAGAGCCTCGAGACGGCGGGCCGTATGGGCTGCATCGCGGCGGCCGAGGTCATCTCGCATTTCGGGGCCCGGCCGGAAGCCGATGTGAAGGCGCTCTTCCGGCGCGCCGGGCTGATCTGAGACCTGCGCCTCTAGCCGCCGGTCGGCAGCGCCACCGTGACCGGCGCCGCCGTCCAGCCGTCGACCGAGCATTTCGCGCGGATTTCTACCTCGGTCACGCCTTCGGGGACGACGACGCCGGTCAACGACCGGGTGAACGGCTGTTCGGTCTCGTGCGGGTGGAGCAGGACTCGCGTTCCAAGCTCCGTCCCGTCGGGGGCGTGGACCGACCAGGCGTCGGCGTAGTGGTCCCAGCCGGTGTCGGGGTGCCGGATCGTCACGTCGAAGGTCCAGCCGACGCCTGCCTGCCGCGCCTCGACGGCGACGATCTCGGGCGGATCGGCCAGGGCCGGTGCGGCTGCGCCAAGGACAAGCGCGGTGAGGACGGCAACGGGTCGCATGCCCGGCACCCTGACACGCCGGCCACGCGCTGTCCCCCCGCCCCGCCGCGCCTCACGGCATTGTGCGCGCAGCAGGCCGCGAAGGCGCCCCCCGGCGCGCGTGACCGGCGCCGCGGGGCGCCGGCACCGCCCTAGTTGCGGGTAATGACCACGTTCCGCAGACGCGAATCGCTCTCGGCCGGAAGCGTCATGGCAACCAGGTAGCGCCCGGGTTGGAGGCTCGCCTCGAGCTTGGCGGGCGTCAGACCCGCAAGCCCCTCCGCCGCGCCGAGCCGCGTGCCGTCCTCGGCGAAAAGCCGCAGCACGAAGCCGCTGCCGGCGCTGACGCCGTTCACCGTGACCTCGCCGGCTTCGGCCATCGTGAAGGCAAGCCACTTGGTCGCCTCCTCGCTGGGAGCGTTGCTCTGGAGCATGTCGTCGAGCTGCCCCAGGTCCTCGATGGCGACGCCCGAGTCGGGTCCGGGGACGACCTCGCCCGTCTCGGGGGTTGGGTTGTCGGAAACCGCCGCACCCACCTCGGCCACGATCAGCTCGATCGGTCCGCCTGCCCCGATGAATCCCTCGACCGTCACGCAGTAGTCGCCCGCAACCAGCGGCAGCGACAGGAGGCTGTCGGTGCCCGAAGGCCCGTCGTCGTTCTGCCCCACGACCGCACCGGAGGCGTCATAGACCGTGAGGATCGTGTCGAGGGCCTGGCTGCGCGCCTCGAACCGGACGCTGGCGCCCTGCGCGACCGAAAAGGCCCAGTCGCGCCGGCTGTTGGGCGCAATCTCGCCCTCGACGCTGTGGGTGCCGAAGCCGGGCGCGGGATCCACGCCCAGCGGCGCGGTCAGGTCGGGCGCAGAACAGGCGGGCACCGCGAAGGGGCTGCTCGTGCTGTCGTCGATCTGGTCCGACGCGCTCACCTGGAACGCCCCGCCGACCCCGCCGCCCAGCGCCTCGACGGCAAGGCAGTAGCTGCCGGGCGCCAGATCGGCCACGATGCGGCTGTCGATGCTGCCTTCGCGGTCGTCGTTGACCTGGAGAACGATCCCCGACGCATCCAGCAGCGTCAGGTAGCTGTCGAAGGCCTCGCTGCCCAGGTCGAACTGGTAGGTTCCCGCCTCGGCGACCTCGATCTGCCAGTCGCGGCGGCTGCCCGCGTCGAGCATTCCCGACATCACGGTGCGCCCGACGCCCTGCGCCAGGGCCGCGCCGAAGGGCTGGGTCAGCTCGGGGTTGGTGCAGGCGGTCGAGATGTCGCCCGCGACCGGCGCTTCGGGCGTGTCAGACATCACGAGCGTGGTCGCCCCGCCGCCGCCGGCGTAGTCGCGGACCGACAGGCAGTAGTCGCCCGGCTGAAGCTCGACCGCAACGCGGCTGTCGGTGCCCATGTTCGGGCCGTCGTCGTTGGTCGCCACCACGTTGCCGCCCGCATCGGTGAGGGTCACGACCGTGTCGAAGGCCGAGTTCGTGGTGTCGGCCTGGAACAGGGTCGCCTCGGCCACGATGATCCTGAGGTCGCTGCGCAGCCCCTGCGGTACCTCGCTGGACCGTTCGAGCCGGCCGAAGCCCGGCGCCAGCGCGGTCCCGAGGTCGGCCGTCAGCGCCGGGTCGGTGCAGTTCACCGCCGCGTGCGCCTCGCCCGGATCGGGCGGCACGACGGCCAGCGCCTCGGCCGCCTCGCCGGTTGCGGCGTTCAGCGTGATCCGCGGCAGCGCGTCCGACGCCCCGCCGTACATCCGCAGTTGCGCGCAATAGGTCCCGGGGGCGAGCGTCGAGTCGATCAGGGCATTGAGGTTTCCGGCAGTATCGTCGTCCTGGGCGATCAGCCCGCCACCGGCCGAGAACAGCGCAAGATAGGGATCGGATCCGTCATCGACCTCGGTCCGCAGCGCGACCCGCGACTCACCGGTCAGCGTGAACTCCAGATAGACGGGTTCAGCCCGTTCGATCTGAACCGACAGCGGCGCCATCGGCGTCTGGTCCAGCGGCCCCGGCAGCGAATAGGTCAGCGCCTGCGGCTGCCCGCATGCCCCGGCAATCGCCCCGGTGCGGCCGGCGGTCTGCAGGGTTTGCGCCGTCGCGGGCTGGGCGAGCCCGGCGGCGGCGGCAAGCAGCAGGAAAACGAATCGCATCGGGGAAATCTCCTTGAGGCAATGGCACGGTCGGCGCCAAACTCTCCCATCGTCCGGCGCCGGGCAAGGCGAAACCGCCGCGCCCGTCCGGCCCGCCGGGCAAGGTTTCGGTTGCCATTTTTCAGAATTGGTTATAATTTCTTACCAATTGTGGGAGACTTCCATGGAAATGCCCGCCCCCGACGCCGCCGTCCTGTCGCGGAAGGACCGGATCGTGGCGCGCCTGCGCGGCGTCCTGCCCTCCGATGCGGTGATCGACGACCCGGCCGAGACACGCGCCTACGAATGCGACGCGCTGACCGCATATCGCTGCCCCCCGCTGGCCGCCGTGCTGCCTTCCTCGACCGCCGAGGTCGCGGCGGTGCTGCGTATCTGCCACGAGGAGGGCGTGCCGGTCGTGCCCCGTGGCTCGGGCACATCGCTCGCCGGCGGCGCACTGCCCACGGCCGACAGCGTGATCCTGGGCGTGGCCCGGCTGACGGACGTGATCGAGACCGACTACGCCAACCGCTTCATCCGGGTGCAGGCGGGGCGCACCAACCTGTCGGTCACCGGCGCGGTCGAAAGCGACGGGTTCTTCTATGCCCCCGACCCCTCGTCGCAGCTGGCCTGCGCGATCGCGGGCAACATCGCCATGAACTCGGGCGGGGCGCACTGCCTGAAGTACGGGGTGACGACCAACAACCTTCTCGGTGTCACCATGGTGCTGATGGACGGCACCGTGGTCGAAATCGGCGGGGCGCATCTCGATGCGCCGGGGCTGGACCTGCTGGGCGTGATCTGCGGCTCGGAAGGGCAGCTTGGGGTGGTGACCGAGGCGACGCTCCGCATCCTGCCCAAACCCGAAGGCGCGCGCCCCGTTCTGATGGGCTTCGACAGCAACGAGGTCGCGGGCGCCTGCGTCAGCGACATCATCAAGGCAGGTATCCTGCCGGTGGCGATCGAGTTCATGGACCGCCCCTGCATCCGCGCCTGCGAGGACTTCGCCAAGGCCGGCTACCCGGATTGCGAGGCGCTGCTGATCGTCGAGGTCGAAGGCAGCCCGGCCGAGATCGACGAGCAGCTGGGCCTGATCAAGCAGATCGCGGCCCGCCACGACCCCGTCGAGATGCGCGAGGCGCGGGACGAGGACGAGGCGAAACGCATCTGGCTGGGCCGCAAGTCGGCCTTCGGGGCGATGGGCCAGATCAACGATTACATGTGCCTGGACGGGACGATCCCGGTGTCGTCCCTGCCGCATGTGCTCAGGCGTATCGGCGAGATGTCGAAGGATTACGGGCTCGACGTGGCGAACGTGTTCCACGCGGGCGACGGCAACATGCACCCCCTGATCCTCTTCGATGCCAACAAGCCCGGCGATCTGGAGAAGTGCGAGGCCTTCGGGGCCGACATCCTGAAGCTCTGCGTCGAGGTCGGCGGCTGCCTGACGGGCGAGCATGGGGTGGGCATCGAAAAGCGCGACCTGATGACGACCCAGTTCGCGCCCGAGGACATCGAGGCGCAGCTGCGGGTGAAGGATGTCTTCGACCCCGCCTGGCTGCTGAACCCCGCGAAGGTCTTTCCGCTGGCGGCGACCGAGGCCCGTCGGGCCCGGGCGGCGTGAGCGGATCGGGGGATGCAGGAATGATCCAGCCGCAGACCGAGGCCGCCCTGGCCGATGCTGTCGCCGGCGCGCGCGGGCCGCTCCGCATCCGCGGCGGGGGCACGCGGCCGGTGGGCCGGCCTGCGGCGGGCGAGGTCCTGTCCACCGCCGGGCTGACCGGCATCACCCTCTACGAACCCGGCGCACTGACCCTGGTCGCCCGGGCCGGCACCCCGCTGGCGGAGATCGAGGCGGCCCTGGCCGCCGAAGGGCAGCACCTGCCGTTCGAGCCGATGGACCATCGCGGCCTTCTGGGCACCGAAGGCGCGCCCACCATCGGCGGCGTCGTGGCAGCCAACGTCTCGGGCCCGCGCCGCATCCAGGCCGGCGCCTGCCGCGACAGCCTGATCGGCGTGCGCTTCGTCGACGGCCACGGGACGGTCGTAAAGAACGGCGGCCGCGTGATGAAGAACGTGACCGGCTACGATCTGGTCAAGCTGATGGCGGGAAGCTGGGGCACGCTCGGCGTGCTGACCGAGGTCAGCTTCAAGGTGCTTCCCGCGCCCTCGGCCTCGGCAACACTGATCATCGAGGGCCTGCCGGACAGCAAGGCCGTGGCCGCGATGGCGGATGCCCTGGCCTCGCCCTACGAGGTCAGCGGCGCGGCACATCTTCCGGGCGCCGAGGGCACATGCGCCGCCCGGACGCTCCTGCGCCTCGAGGGGCTGGGCAGTTCGGTCGCCTACCGCGCCGAGGCGCTGGCCCGGCGGCTTGCAACCTTCGGGGCGGTGGCGGTCGAGCGCGACGCAGACACTTGCGCCGCGCTCTGGCGCGACGTGCGCGATGTCCGGCCGTTCCACGCCACGGCAGGGGATGTCTGGCGGCTGTCGGTCAAGCCGTCGGATGCGCCGGCGCTGGTGGCCAGCCTGGGCGCCGAGGCGGCCCTGTACGATTGGGGCGGCGGACTGGTCTGGGCGCTTGTCGCCGAGGGCGCCGACCTCAGGGCGCGGATGGGCGGCACCGGCGGCCACGCCACGCTGGTCCGGGCGCGCGACGAGACGCGGGCGCGGATCGCGACTTTCCATCACGAACCCGCGCCGGTCGCCGCCCTTGCCGAGGGCCTGCGCCGCAGGTTCGACCCGCGCGGCGTCCTCAATCCAGACCTCATGGCCTAGGAAAGGCAACCCGTTGATCCTGTTCGCAACATACGTGCTTGCCCCCGTCGCCATCTACCTTTCGCTTGCGACGCTGCCGCCCGGCCGCCCTGCCCTGATCGGGATCGTGGCGGGGCTTCTGGCCCTTGGCCTCGTCTGGCTGTTCCTGGCCGGCGCGGCCGACGACCCGTATCTTGCCGCTGCCGTCGCGATCGCCGCTGCCGCCGCGGCGCTGGCGGCACTTGTCCAGGGACTGCGCGCGCTCCTCGGGCCGGGACGGCCGCGCTGGGTCTACCCGACGCTCGTGGCCCTCGCCTTCTTCGGCGCCGGGATCCCGGCGCTTGGCATGCTCGGGCTCTGACATGCAGACAACCTTTACCGCCGAACAGCTGAAGGACCCCGCGACCGCCCGGTCGAACGAGATCCTGCGCACGTGCGTGCACTGCGGCTTTTGCACGGCCACCTGCCCGACCTATCAGGTGCTGGGCGACGAACTGGACAGCCCGCGGGGCCGCATCTACCTGATCAAGGACATGCTTGAAAACGGCCGCCCGGCCGATTGGCCTGCATGACGACCTGCCCCTCGGGCGTGCACTACATGCACCTTGTCGACCATGCGCGGGAGTACATCGAACAGACCTACCGCCGGCCCTTCACGGACCGGGTGCTGCGCTGGGTGCTGGCGCGGATCCTGCCGTACCCGACCCGGTTCCGGCTGGCGCTTCTGGGCGCGAAGATCGGGCGGCCGTTCCGGAACCTGATGCCGGATGCGCGCCTGCGCGCCATGCTGGACATGGCGCCGAAGTCGATCCCGCCGGTCAGCCGCAACGATGACCCGCAGGTCTTCCCTGCCGA
>JALORM010000032.1 GCA_025458985.1 Paracoccaceae bacterium
ACGCCGAAGAGGTTGGTCTCGAAGATCGCCCTCAGCGCGCCGCGCGGAAGGTCCTCGACCGCGCCGGGGCAACCGAAGGCGCCATTGTTGAAGACAGCGTCCAGCGTGCCCCCCGTCCGCGACAGCGCCTCGTCCACCGCGGCGGCGATGCTGGCTTCGTCGGCATAGTCGAGAGGGAAGCTTTCCAGCCCCTCGCCCCGAAGCCGCGCGCAATCGGCCTCCTGACGGCAGGTTGCGAAGACGCGCCAGCCGCGCCGGGCCATGCCATGCGCCGCGTCGTAGCCGATGCCCGATGAGCACCCGGTGATGAGAAGCGTTCTTTCTGCCATCGTCGTCTCCGCCTTCGCGGCCGGCACCCTGACGCGGGCGCGCCGGTCCGGCAAGACCCGACGCCAGCGCGGGCCCGGAAATGCCGCTGGACCGGGGCAGGGGAGGACACTACACAACATCCATGTCGGACGAACCCCAGAGCCCCAAGATCGAGATACCGGATCTGGCCGAACCCCTCGCCCGGGCGATCGGCGAGCGGTACCTGACCTATGCGCTGTCGACGATCATGCATCGCGCGCTGCCCGACGCGCGGGACGGGCTGAAGCCCGTGCACCGGCGCATCCTCTGGGCGATGCGCGAGATGCGGCTGGCCTCGAACGGGGGTTTCCGCAAGTCCGCCGGGGTAGTTGGCGAGGTGATGGGCAAGTACCACCCTCACGGCGACAGCGCGATCTACGACGCCATGGCGCGGCTCGCGCAGGACTTCGCGATCCGCTATCCGCTGGTCGACGGGCAGGGCAACTTCGGCAACATCGACGGCGACAACCCGGCGGCCATGCGCTACACCGAGGCCCGCCTGACGCGCGCCTCCGAGGCGCTGATGGATGCGCTCGACGAGGATGACGAACATCCCGCCGCACAACCTGGACCAGCTGCTCGAAGCCTGCCTGCACCTGGCGAAGGCGAAGAACTCGGACCTCGTCCGCGACGAGACGCTGATCGACATCGTCGAGGGGCCGGACTTCCCGACCGGCGGCGTGATCGTCGAGCCGCGCGAGTCGCTCCGCGCGGCCTACCTGACGGGGCGCGGGTCGATCCGCACCCGGGCGCGCTGGGCGCGCGAGGACCTCGGCCACGGGACCTGGCAGATTGTGGTGACCGAAATCCCGTTCCAGGTGCAGAAGTCGAAGCTGATCGAGCGGATTGCCGAGCTGATCCAGCTGAAGAAGATCCCGATCCTCGCCGATGTGCGCGACGAATCCGCCGACGACATCCGCATCGTGCTCGAGCCGCGCTCGCGCAATGTCGAGCCCGATGTGTTGATGGGCATGCTGTTCCGCAACACCGACCTCGAGACGCGGTTCGCGCTGAACATGAACGTGCTGATCGACGGCCGGGTGCCGAAGGTCTGTTCGCTGAAGGAGGTGCTCCGCGCCTTCCTCGCCCACCGCCGCGACGTGCTGGAACGCCGCTCGCGCCACCGGCTGGAGAAGATCGACCACCGGCTGGAGGTACTGGAAGGCTTCATCACCGCCTTCCTGAACCTCGACCGGGTGATCGACATCATCCGCTACGACGACGACCCCAAGGCCGCGCTGATGCGCGAGGACTGGGGTCGCGCCCACGCCCGCGCGACCTCGGAGAGGGACTACATCAGCCCGGCGCCGGGCGAGGGCGAGCTGAGCGAGGTTCAGGCCGAGGCAATCCTGAACATGCGCCTGCGCTCGCTCCGCCGGCTGGAGGAGATCGAGCTTCGGCGCGAGTTCGACGCGCTGACCGCCGAGCGCGCGGCGATCGAGGACCTGCTTTCCGACGAGGGCCTGCAGTGGAGCCGGATCGCCGACGAGCTGCGCGAGGTTCGCAAGGCCTTCGGCAAGGATGCGCCCGGCGGTGCCCGGCGCACCACCTTCGCCGAGGCGGGCGAGGCCGAGGACGTACCCGTCGAGGCGATGATCGAGCGAGAACCGGTCACGGTGATCTGTTCCAAGATGGGCTGGATCCGGGCGATGCGCGGGCACCAGCCGCTGGACGCCGATGTGAAGTTCAAGGACGGCGACGGGCCGCGCTTTGCCTTCCACGCCGAGACCACCGACCGCATCCTGATGTTTGGCTCCAACGGGCGGTTCTACACGCTGGCGGCCGTCAACCTGCCCGGCGGGCGCGGGATGGGCGAGCCCGTGCGCCTGATGGTCGACCTGCCGAACGAAGCCGAGATCGTGGCGCTGTTCCCGCACCGGCCGGGCGGCAAGCTCGTCGTCGCGTCCTCGGCGGGCGACGGCTTCATGGTGGCCGAGGACGAGACCCTCGCCCAGACCCGGGCAGGCAAGCAGGCGATGAACCTTGGCCCCGGCGTGGTGGCGGCGGTCTGCAAGCCCGTGGCAGGCGACCACCTTGCCGTGGCAAGCGCGAACGGCAAGCTGCTGGTCTTTCCGCTGACCGAGCTTCCCGAGATGGCGCGCGGCAAGGGCGTCCGGCTGCAGAAGTACAAGTTGGTTCGGGGCCGTCAGGGCCAGCTGGAACTCGACGGCGGGCTGGCGGACCTCACGACCTTCCACTGGGCGCAGGGCCTGAGCTGGACGATGGGCGGTGGCAAGACCCGGACCGAGCCGGACATGACGGAATGGCTTGGACCGCGCGCCGGGGTGGGCAAGCGTCCGCCCCACGGATTCCCGCGAACCAACCGGTTCGACTGAGGGCGGCGTCGGTCAGGGAACGAATTCGACCGGCGTGAA
This sequence comes from Paracoccaceae bacterium, assembly GCA_025458985.1. Lineage (GTDB taxonomy): Bacteria > Pseudomonadota > Alphaproteobacteria > Rhodobacterales > Rhodobacteraceae > JALORM01. Next base: position 2,724 of record JALORM010000032.1, read on the forward strand.
ACCGTTGTCTCGCCGGTAGGACACGATCTTCGACAGCGTTCCGTCCGCTGCGTAGCTGTAGTGAGCCTTTTCGGAGATGTACTGGTCGACAAGCTCTGCCGAAAGCGCCGGGCGGCCGGAGTCCGGGCCGTCATCGTCCAGTGGTGCATACAACCTGAGCAGAATGAACCGCCCCTGTCCCTCGGTTTCGGCATAGGGAACCTCGCGCCAGTCCTCCGACCCAGACTTCGAAGCCACGAAGGTGCGGACTTGCTGCGTGGCGATGTCGTTGTCGCGATAGTCGATCTTCCGGTCGCCGAGCGGCTGGCCGTCGATCTCGGTGGCCAGGTCGACATCGGTCCGATCGCGGGTCCAGGATTCCATGTACGCCAGTCTTCCGGCAGCGTCCCTGCGCCCCCGGAAGAACCCGTATTCAAGCGCAAGGCCCTCGTAGTCGGTGATCGACGACGCCGCGATGTTCGGCACGAGCTGATAGCCCCACCAATGGGTGAAGTAGAAGAGGTCCCGACCGCGGGCCGGTTCAGTGAGGTTGTCCAATGCTCTCTCCGTCGCGCGCGATGCCGTGATGCCAAGCAGATTTAGCCCCGACATCGCAAGTCCCCCAACGATCACAGTGCGCCGGCTGCCGGTCATGAGGTAGACGTGCTCCAGCCGAACTGTCCGATCCCGACGCCCACGTGCTTCCAGAGGAAGGCCTCGCGCATCAGATAGGCCTGGAAGGTCTTGCAGTGCCACCCGCCGCCGTCGGTTCGCCACGACCAGGTGTTCGACACGTCCCGCGCGAAGCTCTGCGCCTTTGTGCGCAGGATTGACTTGTATTCGGCGGCGGTCTTGCCGTTCGTGACCCAGGGGAAGAACACGTCTTCGAGGGAGGCATAGGTGCGCGACTTCGTGTGGTAGGGGTCGGTCGTGGGGGATGCCCCGGCGTAGGACGGCCCGGAGGGGGAGTACCCGTTCAACGCGCCCCTGACCCCGGTGAACGTGTCCCAGTCGGACGTCAGCGCCCCCGCAGCCGGCCACCAGCCGTAGCTCTCCATCGGGCGTTCCCTGCTCGCGTCGGCCTCGCTTGCATAGATCTTCGTCCAGTGGTGGCCGTAGGGGTCGTCGCCGGTCGCGTCCTTCGCACCGACCGCGACCATGTACTGCGTCGGCAGCCGGAACATCTCGACCGTCCTGAGCTGCCGGCGGATGCGCAGCTCCTTCTCGCGCCCCGACTTCGACGATCCGTTCACCTTCAGGTTCGTGTCGCCCTTGTTCTCGATCCTGAACTCGGCCTGCCGGAGGGTCACGACGTAGAGCCCGCAGGGAACGGCCGAGTAGCGGGCCTTGCCTTGCGCGTCGGTGGTGGCGGTGAAGGTCGTCGATCCCTGACGGATCGAAACCTCGACGCCCTTCACGCCGATCCAGTCGAAGCCCTGGTTCCGATTGCCTCTGGGCGCGCCCACCTCGGGTTCCTCGACCAGGATCGTCAGATCGGTCTCGCACCGCGCCACGACGTCGACCTGAGGAAGGTCCTGGGGCGCATCGTAGCGCGCCGATGGGCGTGCCCCGCCGGCGTTCCCTCCGTCCATCACGCCTCCTCCGTCGGAAAACCGGCCGCACGGTCCGCTTCGGCCTTCGCATGACCGATGCGTTCCTCGACTACGGCCATGACCCTGCGACGACGGTCGTCTTCCATTGCGCCCGTGTCACCGTAGCAGGCATTGATGCGGGCGACGGTCTGGGGTTCGTTCTCGCTGAGGCACAGGCCGAGAACGAAGGTGAAGATCTCCCGGGCGTCCGCAAGGCCCAGATGCACTGCCTTCGAGCGGAAACGCCTGACCTTTCCCAGCAGGTCGACCGGGTCCACCGACCGGAACTCGGCAAGCGTGCCGATATGCGCGGCGATCGCCTCGATCTGGCGTGTCGTCCGAAGCGAGGCGTAGTGCTGCCGCGCCTGCGCCGAGAGGCGCAGGCGCCCTTCCGGCACCGGACCGTCAAGCAGGATCCGCGCTGCCGAAAGGCGGTGGTAGACCACGAAGGAATGGATGCCCCGGAACAGCGACAGCGCGCCGTCGTCGGCATGCGAGACGAGGAAATCCTCGAAGGTCCGGCTATCCCAGAAGCGGAAGAACATCAGGCGGCCGTCGTCGGTGCCGACCCGGACGAACCGGCGCAGGTGCGACCGGAGCCGGTCGATCCCGAGCCTTGACCGCAGGTAGAGCGCGGGGGCATGCCGCCACAGCTCCCAGGGGACGTCGCGTCCCGGAACGTCGGTAAAGAGCGCCCGGGTGATCCTGTGCCCGTCCTCCAGCCTGACCAGCCACGGCGCCAGGGCAACCAGGTCCTCGCCCTCGCCGTCCAGAAACAGGCATCGCGCCTCGAGCCCGCAGACCGGCAGGATTTCGGCGAGGTTCGGGACCCGCACCCCGTCGATCACCGCATAGGTGTGCAGCGGCCCGGTCCCCCCGCCTTCGTCGTCGGGCGGTCCTTCGCTCGGGCGGCGCGTCTGGTCTTCGAACAGGACGTCACGAAGCGCATCGGGCACCGCCAGCGCCGTCTGCGCGGCAAGAGGGGCGGGCACCGGATCGAGGCGCTCGATCCTCAACAGGGCGCCGCTATCGGAACCGGACGGAACCTGTTCGAGCGGATCGCGCCAGTTCATTCGGTACCCGTGCCGACAAGCTTACTCGCCAAAGCCGGGGAGGTGCCCGCACCGTCCCGTCCGCCTGCAAGCCTAGCCGCGCGAACCCGCCCGTGCAACGGGCGGCCACGCCGCGCTGCGCCATCCCTCATGTCCGGATGAACCGGAACGCCGCCGAGGCGCCCCATCCTGCCAGAAGCGCCAGCGCCAGCGCGAGCATGCCGTAGGCCAGCGGCCGTTCGTGCGCGAGGGTGTAGAGGAACCACTCCAGCCCGACCTTGCGCACGTCGATCAGCGCCACCTGGTGGTCGATCACCTCGCGCCCCCGGGTCAGGAAGATGCGGACGGTGTAGTTTCCCTCGGTCAGATTGGCCGGCAGTTGGAAGGACGCGTGGAACAGCGTGTCCTCGGTCAGGCCCACGTCACCCGCATCGACGCGGTAGTGACCGCTGGCTTGTCGCAGCCGGATCAGCGCGTCAGAGAAGCGCGCGGCATCGGCGACTTCGGGCGGTGCCCCGACCGAACGGATGCCCTGCGGGATCGAGATGCGGTGCCGCAGGTCCTCGGTATGCGACAGGATGTCGAACAGGGGCGCCGTCGTGGCGATGGCGTAGAACCGCGGCGCGGTGTCGATTTCGACCGCCTCGGTGTTCACCCAGATGCCGAAGACGCGGGACTTCCGGCGCACGTTCACCGGAGCGGCGGGGCCGATCACCGTGACGATGACCTCGAGCGGGGGCCCTTCGGGCGGCGGCGTGTCGCGCTTGACCGCGCCGAAGACCAGGATCTCGGACCCGTCGAAATTGGCGGTGATCGACACCCGGGTCTGGCTGAGCCCGGCCACGACCTCTTCGGCCCTTGCGGGCAATGCGGCAAGCACCAGAAGGACAAGCGCGCGGATCATCCCCGGGTCGTCCTGTAGCCGATGGAGTAGAGTTCGGACGGCTCCACCACCAGGTCGAAGAGAAGTTTCCCGCAGACCGTCAGGACGACGACCGCCAGCAGGATGCGAAGCTGTTCGGCCTTGAGGCGCGCGCCGACCGTGGTTCCGATCTGCGCCCCGATCACCCCGCCGATGATCAGGATCACCGCCAGCAGGATGTCGACCGAATAGTTGGTGACGGCATGCATGACCGTGGTGAAGGCGGTGACGAAGACGATCTGGAACAGCGAGGTTCCGACGACGACCTTCGTCGGCATCCCCAAAAGGTAGATCATCGCCGGCACCATGATGAAGCCGCCGCCCACCCCCATGATCGCCGCGAGGACCCCGACCGAGGCCCCGACCGCCAGCGGCGGGATGACCGAGATATAGAGCCCGGAGGTCCGGAACTTCACCTTGAAGGGCAGGCGGTGCATCCACAGGTGCTGCCGCCGCTCGATCCGGCCCGGCGCGCGGCGCGCCCTGATCAGCGCCCGCAGGCTTTCCTGGAACATCAGCAGCCCGATGACCCCGAGGAACACCACGTAGCTCAGCTGTACCACCAGGTCGATCTGGCCGTTCCGCTGCAGCAGGTTGAAGGCATAGATGCCGGCGGCCGATCCGACGAGGCCCCCTGCCAGCAGGACGCCGCCCATGACGAAGTCCACCGTGCGCCGCCTGAGGTGCGCCAGTACCCCCGAGATCGACGAGGCCACGACCTGGTTCGCGCCGGTGGCCACCGCCACCGGAGGCGGGATGCCGATGAAGAACAGAAGCGGCGTGATCAGGAAGCCCCCGCCCACGCCGAACATCCCCGAAAGAAGCCCCACGATTCCGCCGATGCCGAGAAGCAGGAAGACGTTTACCGAGACCTCGGCGATGGGGAGGTAGAGCTGCATCGTGGCGTGGGCCGGAAAGCGTCGGGGTTGCGCCAGCCTTGCGCGCCTTGCCTTGCGTTGTCAAACCTCGGCCGGGCGGGCGGTTAGCGGAAATTCCCGAGGAATGCCCGCAGGACACGCTCGAGCTTCGCCGCGCCGAGCGGCGCCATCGCCTTGGTGTGTTCGTGGCTGATCTTTTCGTCCGACAGCCCCGCCGCCATGTTGGTGACGGTCGAGACCGCGGCGACCCGCAGCCCCAGGAACCGGGCCAGGATCACCTCGGGCACCGTCGACATGCCGACCGCATCGGCGCCCAGCGTGCGGATCGCCCGGATCTCGGCCGGCGTCTCGAACGAGGGGCCGGAATACCAGGCGTAGACGCCCTCGGGCAGGGGCACGCCACAGGCCTCGGCCGCCGCCCGAAGCGCGGCGCGCAGGCCGGGGTCGTGGGCCGCGGTCATCGGCACGAAGCGGGCATCGGTGGCCTCGCCGATCAGCGGGTTCAGGCCCGAGAAGTTGATGTGATCGGACAGCAGCATCAGGTCGCCCGGCCCGATGTCGGGCCGCAGCGACCCCGCGGCATTGGTCAGGATCAGCGCCTCGGCCCCCAGCGCCTTCAGCACCTCGAGCGGCAGACGCATCGCGGCGGGGTCGCCCTTCTCGTAGTAATGCGCCCGGCCGCCGAAGACAGCGACGCGCACCCCTTCCAGGTCGCCCACGACCAGGTTGGGGTTGTGCCCCGAGACCCCCGCATGGGGAAAGCCGGGCAGGTCGCCGTAGGGGATGGCGGTGCCCGCCACCGTCTCGGCCAGGTGTCCGAGGCCCGATCCCAGGATCAGCCCCACCCGGACCGGCGCCGCCCCCGCCCGGCCGCGCACCAGGGCGGCCAGGTCCTCAGCGTTCCTTGACATAGGGTTGCCCCCCTGCGCGCGGCGGAATGGCCCGCCCGACGAAGCCCGCCAGCACGATCACCGTCAGGACGTAAGGCAGGGCGTCCAGCGCCGGGACCGGAACCTTGAAGCCGACCGTCCCCTCGATCACGTCGGGCCTGAGCGCCAGCGCCTGCAGGAAGCCGAACAGCAGGCAGGCGTAGAGCGCATACCATGGCCGCCACTTGGCGAAGATCAGCGCGGCCAGCGCGATGTAGCCGCGCCCCGCCGTCATCTCGCGCCCGAAACCCGCCTGCAGCGCGGTCGCCATGTAGGCCCCGGCGATGCCGCACAGCACCCCGGTGATGGCCACCGCCGTATAGCGCAGCCGCACGACCGAGACGCCTGCGGTATCGACCGATTCCGGGTTCTCGCCCACCGCGCGCAGGCGCAGGCCGAACCGGGTGCGGAACAGCACCCACCAGGTCAGCGGCACTGCGAGAAGCGCGATGTAGACCAGCGCCGTGTGCCCCGAGATCAGCTCGTGGTAGACCGTTCCGATCACCGGCACGTCGCGCAGCGCCTCGGCGAAGGGCAGCTCGATCGCCTGGAACCGCGCGTCGCCGCTGAGCGGCGGGGTGCGGCCGCCCTGGCCGAAGAGGTTGACCGCGATCAGCACCGTCAGCCCCGACGCCAGGAAGTTGAGCGCCACCCCCGAGATCAGCTGGTTGCCCCGGAAGGTGATCGAGGCAAGCCCGTGGATCAGCGACAGAAGGATCGAGGCGACGATCCCCGCGCCGAGGCCGACCCAGGCCGATCCGGTCAGGAAGGCGACCGCGCCCGAGGCCATCGCGGCCATCAGCATCTTGCCCTCGAGGCCGATGTCGAAGATGCCGGCCCGTTCCGAGAACAGCCCCGCCAGGCAAGCCAGCAGCAAGGGCGTCGCCAGCCGCAGCGTCGAGTCGAGGATCTGCAGGAGCGTCGCGAAATCCATCAGGCGGCCCCCGCCCGGCTGCCCGCCGCGTCCCGCCGCGCGAAGGTCCGGAAGCCCCAGCCGACCAGCATCCGCATCGCGTTGTCGAGCGCGCCGGTGAACAGGATCACCAGCGCCTGCACCACCGTGCGCAGCTCGATCGGGATCGAGGTCCAGAGGCCGATCTCGGCCCCGCCCTGGTAGAGGATGCCGAAGAGCAGCGCGGCCAGGAACACGCCCACCGGATGGTTGCGCCCCATCAGCGCCACGGCGATGCCGATGAAACCGGCGCCCTCGGCCGAGTTCAGGACCAGCCGCTCGCTTTCGCCCATCACGTTGTTGATCGCCATCATGCCGGCCAGCGCGCCCGAGATCAGCATCGACAGCATGATGATCTTGAAGGGCGAGATCCCGGCATAGACCGCGGCAGGCTCCGACTTGCCGAAGGCGCGGATCTCGTAGCCGAGCCGGGTGCGCCACAGCAGCAGCCAGACGAGCACGCAGGCCAGGATCGCCAGCAGGAACGAGATGTTCGCAGGCACCTGCGGGCTGAACAGCCCGCCGATCAGCGGCATGTCGTGCAGCGTCGGCAGGTTCGCCCCCTCGGGGAAGCGCGACGTCGCGGGGTCCATCGTGCCCGGCGGGCGGAACACGTTGACCAGAAGGTACACCATCAGCGAGGCCGCGATGTAGTTGAACATGATCGTGGTGATCACGATGTGGCTGCCGCGCCGGGCCTGCAGATAGGCCGGGATCGCCGCCCAGGCCGCGCCGAAGAGCGCCGCGCCCATCATCGCGGCGGGCAGCGCCAGCGTCCAGTGCGGCCAGGGCAGCGACAGGCAGACGACGGCGACGCCGAGGCCGCCGAGCTGCGCCTGCCCCTCGCCGCCGATGTTGAACTGCCCGGCGTGGAAGGCGACCGTCACCGCAAGGCCGGTGAATATGAACGAGGTCGCGTAGTAGAGGGTATAGCCCCAGCCATAGGCCGACCCGACCGCGCCCTCAAGCATCGTCCGCATCGCCTCGACCGGGTCCTCGCCGATCGCCAGGATGACCAGCGCCGAGATCAGCAGCGCCAGCAGCAGCGACAGGAGCGGCACAAGGACGACATCGGCCCAGACGGGAAGCTTGGTCATGTGCGGCCCTCCGCAGCGCCGCCGTCACGGACCCGCGCCGTCATGCCGCCTTCTCCCCCGCGATGCCCGCCATCATCAGCCCCAGTTCCCGCGCGTCGGTCTCGGCCGGCAGGCGCTCGCCCATGATGCGGCCGTCGAACATCACCGCGATCCGGTCGGAAAGCGACAGGATCTCGTCCAGCTCCACGCTGACCAGCAGGATCGCTGCGCCCGCGTCGCGCAGCTCGATGATGCGCTTGTGGATGAATTCGATGGCGCCGATGTCGACGCCGCGGGTCGGCTGGCCCACCAGCAGCAGCTTCGGCGCCCGCTCCATCTCGCGCGCCAGGACGATCTTCTGCTGGTTGCCGCCCGAAAAGTTCTTGGCGGGAAGCCGCGGGTTCGGCGGCCGCACGTCGAAGCGTTCGATCTTGCCCTCGGCGTCGGCCACCAGCTTGCCGTTGTCCATCAGAAGCGCGTTCTTCTGGTAGGCGGCGTCATGGTGGTAGCCGAAGGCGCAGTTCTCCCAAGCCATGAAATCCAGGATCAGGCCCAGGTGCTGGCGGTCTTCGGGCACATGGGCGATGCCGCGCGCGCGGCGGGTGCGGCCGTCGGAATGCTTGCCGGTCAGGTCGATCTCCTGCCCGTCCAGGCGCACGGTGCCGGTCGCCTTCTCGATCCCGCCCAGCACCTCCAGCAGTTCCGACTGGCCATTCCCGGCCACCCCGGCGATGCCGAGGATCTCGCCCGCGCTAACGTGAAGCGAGATGCCGCGCAGCCGTTCCACGCCGCGGTCGTCCACCACCCGCAGGTTCTCGACCTCCAGGATCGTCCGGCCCGGGCTCGCGGGCTTCTTCTCGACATGCAGAAGCACCTTGCGGCCGACCATCAGCTCGGCCAGCTGCTCGGGGCTGGTCTCGGCGGTCTTGACCGTCGCCCGTGGGCTCGTCGAGGATCAGGATGTCGGCCTTGCGGTAGAGCGCCTTGAGGATCTCCACCCGCTGCTGGTGGCCGACGCTCAGCTCTTCGATCGTCTCGTCGGGATCGACCTCGAGTTCATAGTCCTGCGCCAGCCGCTTCAGCTCGCTGCGCGCCTTGGCGAGCGAGGGGCGCAGCAGCGCGCCTTCCTCGACGCCGAGGATGATGTTTTCCAGCACGGTGAAGTTCTGCACCAGCTTGAAGTGCTGGAAGACCATGCCGATGCCGGCGCGGATCGCGGCCTGGCTGTCGGTGATCTCGGTGCGCCTGCCGTCGATCCAGATCTCGCCCGCATCGGCCTTGTAGAAGCCGTAGAGGATCGACATCAGCGTCGACTTGCCGGCGCCGTTCTCGCCGATGATGCCGTGGATCGACCCCGGCATGACGCGGATCGAGATGTCCTTGTTGGCCTGGACCGGGCCGAACGCCTTCGAGATGCCACGCAGCTCGATGGCGGGAGGAGCGGCCGTGTCCGGCCGCTCCGATGTTGCCTTGGCGTCCATTCAGAACGACAGCGCGGGGCAGCTGTCGTCCGACATGTAGTCATGCACCGCGATCTCGCCCGACGCGATCTTGGCCGCGGCCTCGTCCACCGCCGCCTGCATCTCGGCCGACACCAGTTCGGCGTTGTGCTCGTCCATCGCGTAGCCGACGCCGCCATTGGCCAGGCCCATGACGTTGATGCCGGGCTGCAGGTCGGTGCCTTCGGTGAAGGCCTCGTAGACGGCGTTGTCGACGCGCTTGAGCATCGAGGTCAGGACCGACCCGGGCTGCAGGTAGTTCTGGTTGGAATCGACGCCGATCGACAGCTTGCCCTCGTCGGCCACGGCCTGCAGCACGCCGATGCCGGTGCCGCCCGCGGCGGCGTAGACGACGTCGGCGCCCTGGCTGATCTGGGCCTTGGCAAGCTCGCCGCCCTTGACGGGATCGTTCCACGCGGCCGGGGTCGTGCCGGTCATGTTTGCGATGATCGTGGCATCGGGGTTCACGGCCTTCACGCCCTGGGCGTAGCCGCAGGCGAACTTGCGGATCAGCGGGATGTCCATGCCGCCCACGAAGCCGACGGTCCCGCTCTGGCTGGCCATCGCCGCCATCATGCCGACGAGGTAGGATCCCTCGTGCTCGTTGAACACCACCGACTTCACGTTCGGCTGGTCAACGACCATGTCGATGATCGCGAACTTGGTGTCGGGATAGTCGGGGGCGACCTGGCTCAGCACGTCGCCGAAGGCGAAGCCGGTCATCACGATCGGGTTCGACCCCGACTCGGCCAGTCGGCGCAGCGCCTGCTCGCGCTGGGCCTCGGACTGCATCTCGAGCTCGCGGTAGTTGCCCCCTGTTTCGGCCTTCCAGCGTTCGGCGCCATTGTAGGCGGCCTCGTTGAACGATTTGTCGAATTTGCCGCCCAGGTCGAAGATCAGCGCGGGTTCGGCCAGCGCCGCACCGGTTGCCAGCGCGGTCGCCGCAGCGGCGCCGAGGATGGTCTTCATGTAGGTCATGGGTTTCTCCCGGTTGGTGTGCGGCCCGGAGGCTTGCCCCGGCGGCACGGAACTCTGCGGATCTCTGACGGATCGAGCACGATTTAGGGCCGAGCCGGCCGGGGCGGTCAATAGGATTGTGCGAGGATCATGCCGCCTGCGCCTGCGGTGGCGACGAAATCCGCCCGGCCGGCGTGGAGTGACGCTAGGTCAGGCGGCTTCAGTCGGTCCGCAGGTCCCTGCGCAGCACCAGCGCGTCGATCCCGGGCCCGAAGTACGAACGTCGCCGGCCCGCCTCGAACCAGCCTTCGCCGAGGTATAGCCCGCAGGCCGCCGCGTTGTCGGAAGCGACCTCCAGGAACGCCTCGCGGGCGCCGCGGCGGCGCGCGTGGTCTTGGAAGCGCCGCAGCAGGCGCCGCCCGGTGCCCTGACGGCGCGCGGGGGCGGGTACCGCGACCGTCAGAAGCTCGGCCTCGCCCGCCAGTGCCCTGCCCAGCAGGAACGACGAGCCCTCGGTCAGGAGGAAGGCGCCGCGGGTGCCCAGCACGGCCGCGAATTCGTCGGCCGACCAGGCCCGCGGACGGATGAACGACATCCGGTGGAAGATCGACAGTTCCTGCGGGGTCACGGAATGATCTCCGGCGGCGGGTCGCGCGGCGGTGCGGCGTCGGCGGGGCGAAGGTAGAGGGGGGCGGGCCGCGGGATCGTGCCCGCCGATTCTGCCAGCCGCGCGGCGGCCAGACGTCCCATGGCAACCGCTGGGGCCATGGGCTGGGGGGCGACCGGCCGATCAAGGACGCCTGCGGTGCGCTCGGCTGCGTCGCCCGCGACCGCAGCGGCGCCGAAGGCCCAGGCGGGCAGCGCATCGAGGCTTGCCAGCGCCGCCGGCGGAGGGGTGTCCGGGCCGAAGAGCTGAAGGTAGACGCTGTCCCTGCGTGCATCGAGTGCGGCAAGCACCGGGCGCGGCAGGCCGAAAGCGGCCGCGTCGAGCGTGGTGACGCCGACCGCCGGAATGCCAAGCGACAGCGCAAGGCCCCGGGCGGCCGCCACCGACAGCCGGACGCCGGTGAAGTTCCCCGGACCCGTCCCGGCCGCGAGCGCGTCAAGATCACGCCAGCCGAAGCCCGCACCGGCAAGCATGTCCTGCAGCATCGGCATAAGGCGTTCGGCCTGGCCCTTGTCCATCGCCTCGTCGCGCGCGGCCAGAACGCGATCGCCACGAAGCAAAGCGGCCGCGCAATGCGCGGCCGATGTGTCGAAGGCAAGGATCAGGGGGTCAGGCCGCAACCGGCCGCACCTCGACCACCTCGGGGATGTAGTGCCGGAGCAGGTTCTCGATCCCCATCTTGAGTGTCAGCGTCGACGAAGGGCAGCCCGCGCAGGCGCCCTGCATGTGGAGATAGACCACGCCGCGGTCGAAGCCGTGGAACGTGATGTCGCCGCCATCCTGCGCCACGGCAGGCCGCACGCGGGTGTCGAGCAGCTGCTTGATCTGTTCGACGATCTCGGCGTCGGGACCGTCGTGGGCGGCGTGGCCGCCGCTGTCATCTGAGCCTTCCAGCGCAGGCTGGCCGGACTGGAAATGCTCCATCACCGCGCCGAGGATGGCGGGCTTGACGTGATCCCAGTCGATCCCCTCGGCCTTGGTCACGGTGACGAAGTCGTTGCCGAGGAAGACGCCGGTCACGCCGTCCACCGAAAAGATCCGGCGGGCGAGCGGCGAGCGCGCCGCGGCGTCGGCTGTCGGAAAGTCCGCCGTGCCAGTGTCGAGCACGCTTTGCCCGGGCAGGAACTTGAGGGTCGCCGGATTCGGCGTGGATTCGGTCTGGATGAACATGGGTCCGATCTCCGCGGGATACGGTCGGATATGCGCCTGAGGGGCACGGGAGTCAAGGTTTGGAACGATTCTAAGTTGCCGGAGCCGCGCTTCCGTGGCGCGGCGATTGTCGCCTTGGCGGCAACGGAAATCAGGGAGAAGACGCCCGCCTGCTCAAGATCGCCGTTCGCCTGCGTTTTTTTCTGCTTTTGCCATCATGGCGCCGCATTCGGATCGGACAAAGAAGTCACCACATCTTGTGGCTGTTGTTTCTGTAACCGCAATAATTGCAGATAGTCCGATGTCCACAACCACTCCGTGCATCCCGCTGAATCCGACCTCCGCAGCCCGGAAAGCGTGGGCGCGGTACTGGCGGGACGAGGCCGGCGCCGTCACAGCGGAACTCGTGGCGATTTCGTCCGGCGTGATCGTCGTGGCGATCCTTGCCGGGGCGCTGGTCGCCAACGGTGGCCGTGCGCGGGCAGACCGGATCAATATCGAACTGGCCCAGATCGAGGTGGCGCCCGGTGCCATCGCCGATGCCGGCGGCGGCGCAGGCAGCGGCAGCGCCGCCGGTGGCGGCGCCGAGGCGACACCGGTGGAGCCGCCGGTCGTCACCCCTCCGCCCGGGGGTGGAACGGGCGGCACATCGGACGGAGAGTCTGGCGGCAGCGGCGGTGGCGGCTCGTCGGGGGGCGCAAGTGTCGGAGGCGGCTCTGACTCGGGCTCCGGCTCCGGCTCGGGCTCGGGCTCGGGCTCGGGAAGCGGGGGCGGCGGCGTCGGCGGCGGAGGGTCCGGTGGCAACGGCTCGGGAACCGGGTCGGGCTGCGGCTTCGGAGTCGGGACCGGCCAGACGGGCGTCGACTGCTGATCCCTTCAGGGCTGCACGATCTGGTGGCGATCTTCGGAATGTCACATAGATGTCGCTTGCGCGGCGCAGGTATCGTTGGCACCATGACCCTGCGGACCCGCAACTGGAGAGACTTTTGGCCATCAGCGCGCTGACCCCGCCGCACGCACCCGGAGACGCCCAGGAAACCGTCCTCGAGTTCCCCGACAACCGTCTGCTCATCGACCTCTGCGGCGAATACGACCGCAACCTCGCCCAGATCGAACACAAGCTTGGCGTCCAGATCCTGCGCCGCGGCAACCTTCTGTCGGTGATCGGCGAGGCCGAGGCGCGGGACCGTACGGCCGAGATTCTTGAAGGGCTCTACGCCCGGCTGGAATCGGGACGCGGGGTCGAGGCGGGCGATGTCGACGGCGCGATCCGCCTCGGCCGGTCCGCCGACGGCACCGGAAGCCGCGCGGGCGACCAGCTCGAGATGTTCCAGGGCGGCCGGGTCGAGGTCGGCACCCGCAAGAAGATCGTCGAGCCCCGGACCGAGGCGCAGAAGGCCTATGTCCGCGCGCTCTATGCCAACGAACTGAGCTTCGGCATCGGCCCGGCGGGCACCGGCAAGACCTACCTGGCCGTCGCCGTGGGCGTGAACCTCTTCATCGGCGGGCACGTCGACCGGATCGTGCTGTCCCGCCCCGCGGTCGAGGCGGGCGAGCGGCTGGGCTTCCTGCCGGGTGACATGAAGGAGAAGGTCGATCCCTACATGCAGCCGCTCTACGACGCGCTGAACGACTTCCTTCCCGGCAAGCAGGTGCAGAAGCTGATGGAGGAAAAGCGCATCGAGATCGCGCCGCTTGCCTTCATGCGCGGCCGCACGCTGTCGAACGCCTTCGTGGTGCTGGACGAGGCGCAGAACGCCACCGGGATGCAGATGAAGATGTTCCTGACCCGCCTCGGCGAAGGCAGCCGGATGGTCATCACCGGCGACCGGACTCAGGTCGACCTGCCGAAGGGCACGGCTTCGGGCCTGGCCGAGGCCGAGCGCATCCTGAAGGGCGTGCAAGGCGTGAGCTTCAGCTACTTCACCGCCAAGGACGTGGTGCGCCACCCGCTGGTTGCCCGGATCATCGAGGCCTACGACCGCGACGATGGCTGACCTGACCGAGACGGTCGTCGAGGACGACCGGTGGGACGGCTTGGGGCTGGCCGGGCTTGCCGATCGCGCCGTGAGCGCGACGCTGGCGCGTCTGGGACTGTCGGCATCGGGGTTCGAGGTTGTCGTTCTGGGCGCCGACGACGCGCGCATTGCGGTGCTCAACGCCGATTTCCGCGGCAAGCCGCAGCCAACGAATGTCCTGTCGTGGCCTTCCGAAGAGCGCAGCGCAGGGCGCGACGGCGCGGTGCCGATGCTGCCGGAACCCGGGGCCGCAGACGATCCCGCCCCACTCGGCGATATCGCGCTGGCATGGGAGACCTGCGCCCGCGAAGCCGAGGACGCCGGCCGACCGATGGAAGACCACGTCTGTCACCTGATTGTGCACGGGACCCTGCACCTTCTCGGCTACGACCACGAGCGCGACGGCGACGCCACGCTGATGGAGCGGATCGAGGTCGAGATACTGGACAGCCTCGGGGTCGCGGACCCATATTCCTGAATGGGCCCGGTGCCCGGCATGTGGACAAGGAACGATGGACGGAGACAGTGAAGGGGCGACCGCGTCGCCCGCCGCCCAGGGGTCGGGCGAAACGGACCCCGAGCGAAGCCAGCCCCGCGGCCTGATCGGCCGGTTGTTCGGGGCGTTCGCACCGGCCGAACAAGACGAGGCGCCGGCGGCCCCGGGCGAGTCCGCCTCGGGCACCCCTGCGCCCGCGGTGTTGCCGGGGCTCGCGAATCTCCGGAAGATGCGTGTCGAGGACGTCTCGATCCCCGCGGTCGAGATCGTGGCCGTTCCGGTGGACATCGGCCGCGAGGATCTCGTCGCGCGCTTCAAGGAATCGGGCCTGTCGCGGCTGCCGGTCTACCAGGGGACGCTCGATCATCCGATCGGGCTCATCCACCTCAAGGACTTCGCCCTCACGCATGGTTTCAACGGCGCGGGCGGGCGGTTCTCGGTCAGGAAGATGGTGCGCCCGCTGCTCTACGCCCCGCCGTCGATGCCGATCGGCGTGCTTCTGCAGAAGATGCAGACCGAGCGCGTCCACATGGCGCTGGTCATCGACGAATACGGCGGGGTCGATGGTCTCGTGACGCTCGAAGACCTGCTGGAGCAGGTGGTGGGCGAGATCGAGGACGAGCACGACACCGCCGACCCCGCGCTCTGGCGCGAGGAAAAGCCGGGGGTCTATGTGGCGCAGGCCAAGACCCCGCGCGAGGAATTCGAGGCCGAGACCGGTCTGCGCCTCACCGAAGAGGAAGACGATGAGGAGGTCGACACGCTGGGCGGGGTCGTCTTCATGCTGACGGGGCGGGTACCGGCCCGCGGCGAGGTGATCCGCCACCCCTCGGGCGCCGAGTTCGAGGTGGTCGACGCCGATCCCCGCCGGATCAAGCGGCTCCGCGTGCGCATTCCCGGGGCGGCGAGCGGCTGAGGGGATGCGCCGTCTGACCGGGCTGCTCGGCCCTGCCGTTCTTCCCTTTGCCGTGGGCCTGGGACTTGCCACGGGGCAGGCGCCCCTTGGATGGGCCCCAGTGGCGTTTGCTGCGCTTGCCGTCCTGATCGGCCTTGGCGCACGCGCAGCCACGGCGCGTGCCGCGGCGCTGGTCGGCTGGTCGGGTGGTGCCGGGTACTTCGCAGGCGGGCTTTTCTGGATCGTCGAGCCGTTCTTCGTGGACCCCGTGCGCCATGGCTGGATGGCGCCTTTCGCGCTGGTCCTGCTGCCCGGCGGTCTGGCCCTGTTCTGGGCGGCGGCTTTCGCGGCCGGGCACCGCGGCGCGGTGGGCTTGGGGCGGACGCTGCCGATCGCGGTCGCGCTGGCGGCGGTCGAGATGTCGCGGGCCTGGGTCCTGACGGGGTTCCCTTGGGCTCTTGTCGGGTACATGTGGATCGGCTGGCCGCCGGCGCAGGCGGCGGCGCTGATCGGCCCGCACGGTCTGACACTGGCCACCACGATCGCGGCGGCGCTCGCCGCCCTGGCGGTCGGGTCCGGCCGAGCGCGGCTTGCCGGACCGGTCGCCGCAGCCGTTCTTTTCGGTGGAGGGTGGACCTGGGGGGCGGCCATGCTGGCCCGCCCCGGTCCGCCCGACACGACCGTGACCCTGCGCCTCGTCCAGCCCAACGCGGAGCAGAGCCTGAAATGGGACCCCGAGCGCGCGCAGGAGTTCCTGATGCGCCTGATGACCGCTACGGCAAGTGCGTCTGACGGGCCGCTGCCCGACGTGACGATCTGGCCCGAGACGGCGGTTCCCTATCTTCTCAACGACTCGGACACGATCCTGGGCCAGATCGACGCGATCACCGGCGGGCGGACGGTGGTCTTCGGCGTGCCGCGGCGCGAGGACGGGCGCTACTACAACAGCCTTGCCGTCACCGCGCCCGGCGGGACGCTGGCGCAGGTCTATGACAAGCACCACCTGGTGCCCTTCGGCGAGTACGTGCCCTTCGGCGAGGTTCTAGGGCGCCTCGGCATCGAGGGGATGGCCGCCAGCCATGGCGGCGGCTTCTCGGCCGGGCCGGGGCCCGTGGCGCTGGACCTCGGCGCGGCGGGCAGGGCGCTGCCGCTCATCTGCTACGAGATGATCTTCCCTCAGCACCTGCGGCTGGCCGAGCGCCCGGACTGGGTGGTGCAGATCACCAACGACGCCTGGTTCGGCGAGGTCAGCGGCCCCTACCAGCACCTTGCGCAGGCGCGGCTGCGTGCGATCGAGCAAGGCCTGCCGGTCGTGCGCGTCGCCAACACCGGCGTCAGCGCGGTGATCGATGCGCGCGGGCGGGTCCGCGCCGAGCTGCCCCTCGGTACCCAAGGGTTCCTCGATGCGGCCCTGCCGGCCGCGGTTTCCGCCACGCCCTATGCACGGACCGGCGACTGGCCGGTTCTGGCCGCACTGGTGTTGCTGGCCCTCCTCTTTGCAGGACCCTGGCGGGCGAAACGGATTGACCCAGCGCGCAGGGGCGCGTAACGCTCCGCCGATCCGTCACAACGGCTTCCTGGCGTGGCGGCTTGGATTTCATCGGAGCACCCTTCATGGCCCGCCTGAACTACGTCTTCACCTCCGAGAGCGTCTCGGAGGGTCACCCCGACAAGGTCTGCGACCGCATCTCGGACGCTGTCCTCGACGCCTTCCTGACCGAGGACCCCCACGCCCGGGTTGCGTGCGAGACCTTCGCCACCACCGACCGCGTGGTGATCGGGGGCGAGGTGCGGGGGCCCGGCGAGGTGATCCGCAGGGTCGAGGACATCGCCCGCGATTGCGTCCGCGACATCGGCTACGAACAGCAGGGCTTCCACTGGGCCAACATGAAGGTCGACAACTACCTTCACGCGCAGTCGGCCGACATTGCCCAGGGCGTCGACGCCGCCGGCAACAAGGACGAGGGCGCGGGCGACCAGGGAATCATGTTCGGCTATGCCGTGGACGAGACGCCTGAGCTGATGCCCGCGCCGATCCTCTACGCCCATGCGATTCTCCGACGCCTTGCCGAGGCGCGCAAGTCGGGGGCCGAGCCGCGGCTGGGCCCCGACGCCAAGTCGCAGCTGTCGATCCGCTACGAAGGCGGCAAGCCGGTCGAGGCGACCTCGATCGTACTGTCGACCCAGCATCTGGACGCCTCGCTGAGCTCGGCCGACGTGCGCGGCATCGTCGAGCCGCATATCCGCGCGGTCCTGCCCGAGGGCTGGGTCACCGCCGCGACCGAGTGGCACGTCAATCCCACTGGCAAGTTCGTGATCGGCGGCCCCGACGGCGATGCCGGCCTCACGGGGCGCAAGATCATCGTCGATACCTACGGCGGTGCCGCGCCGCATGGCGGCGGCGCCTTCTCGGGCAAGGATCCGACGAAGGTCGACCGTTCGGCCGCCTACGCCGCGCGCTACCTCGCCAAGAACGTGGTGGCCGCGGGCCTTGCCCGGCGTTGCACGCTGCAGCTGTCCTACGCGATCGGCGTGGCCAAACCGCTGTCGATCTATGTCGACACCCACGGCACGGGCGCAGTTCCCGAAGAGGCGATCGAGGCGGCCGTGGCGAAGGTCATGGACCTGACCCCGCGGGGCATCCGCACGCACCTGGGCCTCAACCGGCCGATCTACCAGCGCACCGCTGCCTACGGCCATTTCGGGCGTGCGCCCGATGCCGAAGGCGGCTTCAGCTGGGAGAAGACGGACCTGGCCGAGGCGCTGAAGGCGGCGGTCTGACC
>JALORM010000410.1 GCA_025458985.1 Paracoccaceae bacterium
CACTCGGTCAGACCGGAACGGCGGCCCCGGCCTGCGCATCCGCATCGTGTTCGGCGAGGACGCGATGCTGGGGCCGGGCAAGGCCGACCTGCTGGAACGGATCCGCGATACCGGTTCGATCGCCGCGGCCGGTCGGACCATGTCCATGAGCTACAAGCGCGCATGGATGCTGGTGGAAGAGATGAACAAGGCGTTCCAGGAGCCCTTGGTCGAGTCGGTGCGCGGCGGGGCCAAGGGTGGCGGCGCGCGTTTGACGGAGGCAGGTGAGGCCGTGCTCACCCACTACCGCAAGCTGGAGGAGATCATGGCCGAAGCGGGTGCCGCAAGGATCGGAGCCCTTCGCGCGATGCTGCGGGATATTCCCGATGGAAAATAGCGCTTGCCTCGCCCGGGTGGGCTTGCGATATGTTTTCCGAACCATATCAGTAGCAGGGAGCACGTCGCATGCCCAGGGCCGCCCGCTGTCACCCTTTTGTCGGCGCAGCAACGCTGGCTCTGACCGTCGGTGCGTTCGCGCCCTCGATCGCCAGGGCTGACGAGGTCATCGTCTTCGCGGCAGCCTCGCTCAAGGACGGGCTCGACGCGGTCGCGGCCGATTTCCAGGCGGCCACGGGCAACGCCGTCACCATCAGCTACGCCGGATCGAATGCGCTGGCCACGCAGATCATCCAGGGTGCGCCGGCCGACATCTTCATCTCGGCTGCCGTCAGCTGGATGGACGAAGTCGAGAAGGCGGGACTGGTGACGCCGGGCACGCGCAGCGACCTTCTTGGCAACACGCTTGTCCTTGTCGCCCACGGCAAGGACGGCGCGTCAGTCGAGATCGGGCCGGGCTTGGACCTTGCCGGGCTTCTCGGCGACGGCAAGTTGTCGATGGCGCTCGTCGACGCGGTACCGGCGGGACAGTACGGCAAGGCGGCACTCGAAAGTCTCGGGGTCTGGTCCACGGTCGAAGGGTCGGTCGCGCAGGCCGAGAACGTCCGGGCGGCGCTGGCGCTGGTCTCGACCGGCGAGGCACCCTACGGCATCGTCTACACGACGGACGCAGTCGCCGACGACAACGTGACCGTGGTCGGTACGTTCCCTCCAGACAGCCACAAGCCGATCGTCTATCCGGCAGCGCTCCTTGCCGGGGCGGCCGACGAGGGGGACCGCGCCTTCTTCGAGGCCCTCGCGGCAGACAGCGCTGACGCGACCTTTGCCGCGCACGGGTTCGCGATCCTCAACTGACAGCGCATGACGGATTGGCTCACCCCCGCGGAGTGGCAGGCAGTCGCGCTGTCGCTCCGCGTCTCGTTCTGGGCCACGCTCGCGAGCCTGCCGCCCGGGATCCTCGTGGCCTACGCGCTCGCGCGCTGGTCGTTCCCGGGCAAGCAGATCCTCAACGGACTTGTCCACCTGCCGCTGATCCTGCCGCCGGTGGTAACGGGCTACCTGCTTCTGATCATCTTTGGCAGGCGCGGCGCCGTGGGCCAGGTTCTCGACGAATGGTTCGGCATCGTCTTCGCCTTCCGCTGGACGGGCGCGGCGCTTGCCGCCGCGGTCATGGCCTTCCCGCTCATGGTGCGGGCGATCCGGCTTGCCATCGAGGCAGTGGACATCAAGCTCGAACAGGCGGCGGGAACGCTCGGTGCGCCGCGGATCTGGGTGTTCTTGACCGTGACGCTGCCGCTCTGCCTGCCCGGGATCGTGGCAGGCGCGATCCTTGCCTTCGCCAAGGCGATGGGGGAGTTCGGCGCCACGATCACCTTCGTGTCGAACATTCCCGGCCAGACCCAGACCCTGCCATCTGCAATCTATACCTTCCTGCAGGTGCCGGGCGGGCAGGAGGATGCAGCACGCCTCGTGATCGTGGCCATCGCCGTCGCCATGACGGCGCTGCTCCTTTCGGAGTGGGTGGGACGGGCGGTCGCGCGAAGGATCGCGGGCACATGAGCCTCGAGGTGCGCCTGCGTCACGCCTTCGGCGTCTTCACGCTCGATGCGGCCTTCACCGCGCCGCAGGGGATCACGGTTCTCTTCGGGCGGTCGGGGTCGGGGAAGACCACGCTCGTCAACGCTGTCGCGGGTCTTCTCAGGCCGGACGACGGGCGCATCGCCGTCGATGGCACGCTGCTGACGGACACGGCGGAGCGGGTCTGTCTTCCGCCGCACCGGCGCCGCGTCGGCTACATCTTCCAGGAGGGACGTCTCTTTCCTCACCTGACCGTGCGGCAGAACCTGAACTACGGCACATGGTTCGCCCCGAAGGGTGCCGCGCGCGAGGGCATGGGCCGCGTGGTCGACCTTCTCGGGATAGGCCACTTGCTGGAGCGCAGGCCGGGCGCCCTATCCGGCGGCGAGAAGCAGCGGGTTGCCATAGGCCGCGCGCTTCTGTCGGCGCCGCGCCTGATCCTTGCCGACGAGCCGCTCGCCGCGCTGGACGAGGCGCGCAAGGCCGAGATCCTGCCCTACTTCGAGCGGCTTCGCGACGAGGTGAGCGTGCCCATTCTCTACGTCAGCCATTCGGCGTCCGAGGTGGCACGGCTGGCAACCACCGTGGTCGCGCTGGACGCGGGCCGGGTTGTCGCTCAGGGGCCCGCCGCCGAAGTGCTGGGCGACCCGGCGGTACTGCCCGCCGGGGCGCGCGAGGCGGGCGCCGTGGTGACGGCGCGCGTGGTGCGCCACCACCCGGACGGGCTGACCGAGCTTGAAGCGGGCGGGCTACCGCTGTTTCTGCCTCTGGTCGCGCAGGTGCCCGGC
>JALORM010000411.1 GCA_025458985.1 Paracoccaceae bacterium
GCGCGGTAGCCGTCGAAGAAGTGCTCGGCGTCGAACAGCGCCTCGCGGCCTTGCGCGACGAGGTGGGCGATCGAGGCGCCGATGTTCTCGACGTTCTCGACCAAGGGGATGCCGAGCGCGGTCGTCACGTGGAACTCGTGCGTCTTGCCGACGAGGCAGACGGCCGGGGTGTTCGCATTGACGACCGCCGCCAGCACCTCGTCGTTGGCGGCCGAGCGGCCCGAGCGCTTGGTCATGCCGAAGGCGGTGAAGGTGGCGCGCGTCTGGGGCCGCTGGGCGAAGAACTCGCTGTCGGTCGGGTTGGCGCCGGGCCAGCCGCCCTCGATGTAGTCGACCCCGAGCGCGTCGAGCGCCGTCGCGATTTCGGCCTTGTCCTGGGCCGAGAACTGGACCCCTTGGGTCTGCTGCCCGTCGCGGAGGGTCGTGTCGAAGAGGAAGAGGCGCTCCCTAGCCATGACACGCCCCCTTCCCCGGGCCGCCTGCGGCCCGGTTCGCCCCCGACCCGCCCCCCAGGGCGGGGGCGAAATCGCCCCCACCCTCGGGCCGGGGGCGGACCTCCGATGGGCGCGAATCGGGCGGGGTCATTTCAGGGCCTCCAGTTTGGAGGGGTCGAAGTCATCGGTTTTCGTTGCTTCCGGGCCCGCTGCCCCGACCGAAAGCCTCAACCCGCAACTCTCGATACGACGCTTCAACTCGTCGGCTTCGGCGTAGGCCCTTGCATTCCGAAGCGACTGCCAGCGATCGAGAAGCGCCCAAAGCGTATTCACTTGTTCCGGTAAATTGTCGAATGCGGCCGAGTTCATCTCTTCACGGAACCACTCCACCTGCTCCGCATCAGGCAATCCAAGCAACCGCATCGCGGCTTTCAACCCTGCCCAATCATCCCGGTTCGCCAGCCCATGCATTTCGGCAATTGCTCCCGCGGTATTCAAGTCGTTTGACAGCAATTCTAAGGCGTCCGACGGAACAGCATCGGACGCGGCGACACCATCGGTGCCTCTAAACCAAGCCTTGAGGGTGTGTCTTGCTTCGGTGGCCTTGCTGGCCGTCCAGTCCATCGGCTTCCTGTAGTGCGTCGATAGCATAACGAAGCGGATCACCTCGCCCGGCACGCCCTGGTCCAGCAAATCCCGCACCGTGAAGAAGTTGCCGAGCGACTTCGACATCTTCTTCCCCTCGACCTGCAGCATCTCGTTGTGCAGCCAGACCTTCGCGAAGCCGCCCTCGGGGTGGGCGCACATGCTTTGCGCGATCTCGTTTTCGTGGTGGGGGAACTGCAGGTCGATGCCGCCGGCGTGGATGTCGAAGCTGTCGCCCAGAAGCTCGTGCGCCATGGCCGAGCACTCGATGTGCCAGCCCCGGGCAGGTCCGGGGTCGAGGGCTTCCAGAGCACGAAGTCCATCGGGTCTTCCTTGAACGGCGCCACCTCGACCCGGGCGCCGGCGATCATGTCGTCGACCGACCGGCCCGACAGCGCGCCATAGGCGGCGTAGGAGCGGACGCGGAAAAGGACGTGCCCCTCCTTCTCGTAGGCGTGGCCCTTGGCGATCAGCCCCTCGATCATCGCGATCATGGCCCCGATCCATTCGGTTGCCCGCGGCTCCTGCGTCGGCCTCAGCGCGCCGAGCGCGTCCATGTCCTCGTGGTACCAGCGGATCGTCTCGTCGGTGATGTCGCGGATCGGGCGGCCGGCCGCGGCGGCGCGCGCGTTGATCTTGTCGTCGACGTCGGTGAAGTTGCGGACGTAGGTGACATGCCCCTCGCCGTAGACGTGCCGGAGCAGGCGGTAGAGCACGTCGAACACCACGACCGGCCGGGCGTTGCCGAGGTGCGCGCGGTCGTAGACGGTGGGGCCGCAGACGTACATCCGCACATTCGCGGGGTCGAGCGGCACGAAGTCCTCCTTCGTGCGCGTCCTTGTGTTCCACAGGCGGATCGTCGTCATGGGCCTCTCACGCGCGGGTGCCGCGGCGGGGTAGCTCATTCGGTCTGGTTTGGAAACAGATGAACGGCCCGCCGACGGAAGTCAGCGAATAATGCAGATGCAGATGGTGCAGGTGCCGTTCATGGCCGGGCTTATACGCCCCCCGCCACGTCCTGCCAAGACAAATGCGCGGGGGGGCCGGCGCGCCCTTTCCAGCGCCCTTGCGGTCGCTGCACTTCCGTGGCCACGTCCGCGGCCGGAGGTGTCACCATGCGACTCGGGCCGCGCATCGCGCATATCGGCAAGGACGGATCGGACGGGTGGGAGATCTACTATCGCACCCGCGACATGATCGAGGCGGGCGAGCGGGTGCTGAACCTGACGATCGGCGAGCCCGACATCAAGACCGATCCTGCGATCCTGAAGGCGATGCACGACAGCGCCCTGGCCGGGAACACCGGCTACACCTTCGGCGCGGGCAAGCGCGCGCTGCGCGAGGCCATCGCGGCGCGGGTCGCGGCGCGGACGGGGGTGCCGACGACATGGCAGAACGTGGTGATCACGCCTGGCGGGCAGGCTGCGCTTTATGCGGTGCACATGGTGCTGCTGGCCGAGGGCGACACGGGCCTCTACTGCGATCCCTACTACGCCACCTACCCCGGCACGATCCGTGCGACCGGCGCCGAGGCGCTGGCGGTGCCGACGCGGCCGGAAGACGCCTTCGCCCCGACCGAGGCCGCGATCGCCGCGGCGGCCCGTCGCGCGGACGGCGGGGCGCGGACGATCCTGATCAACACGCCGAACAACCCGGCCGGCACCGTCTATTCCCGCGCGACGCTGGAGGGGATCGGCCGTGCGGCGGCGGCGCACGACCTCTGGATCGTGTCGGACGAGGTCTACGAGACGCAGGTCTGGGAGGGCGAACACCTCAGCCCGCGCGCCCTGCCGGGACTGGCCGACCGGACCGTGGTGATCGGCTCGATGTCGAAGGGCCACGCCATGACGGGGTCGCGGCTGGGCTGGGTCGTCGGTCCAGAGGCGGTGGTGGAGGCGGTCACGACGCTTGCCACCAACTCCACCTACGGCGTCGTGCCCTTCATCCAGGACGGGGCGCTTTTTGCCCTGTCGCGCGGCGCGGCCTTCGAAGAGGCAGTTGCCGCCCCGTTCCGGCGGCGCCGGGACATCGCGCTGGAGGCGCTGGCGGGGTCGAACGCGGTGCGCCTCGTGCCGCCGCAAGGGGCCATGTACCTGATGCTCGACATCCGCGCGACGGGCCTTTCCGGCCTGGCCTTCGCCGAGGCGCTTCTGGCCGAAGAGCGCATCGCCGTGATGCCGGGCGAAAGCTTCGGGCAGGCCTCGGCCGGGCACGTGCGCATCGCGATGACGATCGAAGACGGCGCCTTCGCCGAGGCGATCCGGCGGCTGGCCGCCTTTGCGGAACGGCGGCTTCCGGCGCGGGCCTGAGCGCCCGCGCCGTTCCCGCCAAGCAGGTCAGTCGCCCAGACGGTTGAACGATCCGCGCCGGTCGGGCCCGATTCCCAGCCAGCCCTGGATCACCGAGGCCACATGGTTCGTGATGACCGACCGCTGGGTTTCGCCCGCCCGCCGGCGTTCGATCGCTGTCGGACCCGAAAAGGCCGGGACATCCGCCTCGATCCGTTCGGGGCCACGGATCACTGCACCGGTCCGTGCGTCGACCACGGCGAGGTCGAAGTGCACGTTGTGCACGCCCGAGTCCGCCAGCCGCGTCTCGGCCTCGAAGGTCAGGGCGTGGAACCGCTGGACGGTCACGACGAAGCGGACCGGCTGCCCGCCGCGCAGCGGCGCAGCACCCCGGCCGATGGCGTCGCGCAGGACGGCCGCGATCTGCGCCTTGCGGTCGCCCGGCGGATCCTCGCGCCAGACGATGTCGGCGCGCGGCACGAGCGAGCGTTCCTCGGACACGACCAGCTCGTCGGGGACGCGCACCGCCACGTCGACGACGCGCCAGGTCCGCGACACCGAGGCATCGACCGGGGCCTCGTAGTAGGTGCGGTAGGTTCCGCC
>JALORM010000412.1 GCA_025458985.1 Paracoccaceae bacterium
GACCAGCGGCGGCCGTAGCTTCGCCTGACCGGACGCAGGGCCCGCGAGCGACCCCGTCCAGCGAAAGGGCCTTCCAGACCGACGCGGCCGACATCCTCTCGGCGTCCAACTCCGTCCTCCTTCTCCGGGCACGCTTGCTGACCTTGCTGCCCCACCCCAAAGGGAGAACTCCGGGCATCGCCACGCCGCCGCCCGGAAGCCCGCCCCGCAAAGCCCGCTTGCCTTGCCGCGAGCCAAGCAGCCCCGGGCGCCTCAGGTCAAGCGGGAAGCAGCCTGACGGCACTGCCCCCCGCAGTCGCCACCCGGCCAGGACCGCAGCCCCCTTCCCGGCGCGCCACGCCTCGGCTAAGCCTGCGGCCCAGCGAAGGAGCCGGCCGATGATCTATGCAAGCCCCGAGGACTGGCGCGCGGCCCCGCGAAAGCGGGTGCTGCTGTTCGGCATGTCGGGCCTCGGCAAGACCCATGTCTCGAACCTTCTGCGCGATGCGGGCGACTGGTTCCACTATTCGGTCGATTACCGCATCGGCACCCGCTACATGGGCGAATACATCGCCGACAACGCCAAGCGCGAGGCGATGAAGGTGCCGTTCCTGCGCGACCTCCTGATGTCGGACTCGATCTACATCGGGTCGAACATCACCTTCTCGAACCTCGCGCCGGTGTCGACATACCTCGGCAAGCCGGGCGATCCCGCGAAGGGCGGCCTGCCCATCGCCGAATACCGCCGCCGCCAGGAACAGTTCCGTCGCGCCGAGGTCTCGGCGCTTCTCGACACGCGCGACTTCATCGAACGCGCGCAGGCGCTCTATGGCTACCCGAACTTTGTCTGCGACACCGGCGGGTCGATCTGCGAATGGGTCGATCCCGAGGACCCGGACGATCCGATCCTGACCGCGCTGTCGGCCGACTGCCTCATGGTCTGGATCGAGGGATCCGACGCCCATACGGCCGAGCTGATCCGCCGCTTCGACCGCGCGCCGCACCGCCAGCCGCTTTACGCCGCGATGGCGCGGAACTGGGGGGTGAAGGTCAGCGCCGAAGACGTGGGCCGGGTAGCGACGGCGGCCGATTTCGAGGCGCTGATCGCCACCGCGCTCGGCAGCTAGAACACCGTCGCAAGGCGCGCCAGAAGCGTGACCAGCCGGGCCGCCTCGGTCAACGCAGACTGGATGCTCGCGATCCGCGCGACATGGCGGCGGGCGGCGTCGGCCGCCTCGCGCAGGCGCCGCTCGGCCTCCTGCACCGACAGGGTCGAGCGCAGGGCAGCCGGTCCCGCTCGGCAACAAGCGCGCGCTCGTCCTCGATGCGACCGGCATGAGACGCCTCGCGGCGCCGGTCGTTGACCAGCCTGATCGCGTTCAGCGTCTGGATCTTGAGGCTGTTGAAGCGGCTGGCCGCGGCGCTGGAAATCTGGGGCATGGCGGCTGTCTC
The DNA here is from genome assembly GCA_025458985.1 of Paracoccaceae bacterium. Lineage (GTDB taxonomy): Bacteria > Pseudomonadota > Alphaproteobacteria > Rhodobacterales > Rhodobacteraceae > JALORM01. The sequence continues at coordinate 1,432 of JALORM010000412.1, forward strand.
TCCTCAGAACGCGGTGTCGATGGCCTTCAGCTGCTCGACAAGCGCGACGATCTCGTCGGCGCCGGCCGGGCGGCGCAGCCGCGCGGCCAGTGCGGAATGTGTGTCGGCAATCAGCCGCAGCCGGGCGGTCAGGCCGGTTCGGCCGAAGGCGCGAAAGCGCTCGTGCGCGGTAAGGAAGGCCTCGATCGCGGCACCGTACTCGGCGTCGGTACCGTCAAGCTTCGCCTCGTCCATCGCAGCCTGCGCCTCGATCAGCTCTCGCGCCGCATCACGCACCGTCGCCTCGCCACGGGCCGTGGCGGCGTCCGTCAGGGACAGCACGATGCGGCGCAGCGGTTCATCGGCCTCGGCGGTGATGCGGCGCAGAAGGCGGTAGCGATACTGCCGGGCGGCAAAGCTGAGCGTCCTGGTGATCCCCGCCTCGCGCGCCTTCAGGTCTGCGACATAGCCGATCAGGGCTTCCGAGGGCGCCGCGCTCGCCAGCTTGCCGAAGGCGTCGATCAACGCCGCCGCGCCGGTGCCGACCTGCCCGTCGGTCTCGGCGCTGGCCAGAAGCTTCAGGGCGGCGATGTAGTCGCGCACCCGCGCGATCAGTGCCGCCGCCTGCCCCGGGCTGCCCTCGGCCAGCACCAGCGCGTCCTGGTCAAGGATGCACGCTTCGGCCGCGAAGCCCGGAATGGCGGCGGCATAGGCCTCGCAGCCCTCGTCGAGCTGGAGCACCCGGGTCCGGTCGGCCACCAGCGCTGCGGTCTGGGCCGCGCGGATCGAGCCGGGGGTGATCCCGACCGCGGTCTCGTAGTCGGCCGCAACGCCGTCGACCGAGGAGGAGAAGGCCGCGATCTCGGTGCCGAGATCCGGCGTGGCGCAGGCCACAAGCACGACGGCAAGGCTCAGGCGGTATACGGCGGGCATGACAATCCACCCACTCTGGCCGGCAGTTGAAAAAATGGGCTTTCGGCAACGTCGAAGGCGGCCGCGGGTCATTCTTGCCCGCGTCTCAATTCCCGCCTAAGTACCACGTTTCCGCCGCGAAAGCCATCCGATGCCGATCACCCTGCCCGAGACGCTTCCCGCCTACGACGTCCTCCGCCGCGAGGGCGTGATGGTGATGTCGCCCGAGCGTGCGGCGCGGCAGGACATCCGGCCCCTGCGGATCGGGCTTCTCAACCTGATGCCGAAGAAGATCCAGACCGAGAACCAGTTCGCCCGGCTGATCGGCGCGACGCCCCTGCAGATCGACCTGCAGCTGATCCGGATGACCGAGCATCAGACCAAGAACACCGCAGCCGAGCACATGGCGGCGTTCTACCGCCCCTTTCAGGAGATGAAGGGCGAAAAGCTCGACGGCCTCATCATCACCGGCGCCCCGATCGAGCACCTGCCCTTCGAGGAGGTGACCTACTGGGAGGAGCTGACCGAGGTGATGGACTGGACCCAGACCCATGTCCATTCCACCTTCGGCGTGTGCTGGGGCGGCATGGCGATGGCCTGGCACTTCCACGGGCTCAGAAAGCACATGCTGCCGCACAAGGCCTTCGGCTGCTTCCGACACCAGAACCTCGCCCCCGCCTCGCCCTACCTGCGCGGCTTTTCCGACGACTTCGTGATCCCCGTCAGCCGCTGGACCGAGGTGCGCCAGGACGAGATCGACGCTACGCCTGCGCTGTCGACGCTGCTCGGGTCCGAGGAGGTCGGCCCCTGCCTCGTCGAGGACCCCTGCCACCGCGCGCTCTACATCTTCAACCACTTCGAATACGACAGCGGCACGCTGAAGGAAGAATACGACCGCGACGTGGCCGCCGGCACGGCAATCAACGTGCCCGCGAACTACTATCCCGACGACGATCCCTCGCTGACCCCGCAGAACCGGTGGCGGAGCCACGCGCACCTTCTATATGGCAACTGGATCAACGAGATCTATCAGTCCACGCCATATGATCCGGAGCAGATTGGCCGCTAGCCTCGCCCTTGCCGCCGCCCTGACCGCCGCCGCCGCCGGCGGCGTGCACTGGCGTGCCTCGGCGCGGGAGCGCGCGGCCGAGGCCGCCTTCCCGCCCGAGGGGCGCCTGCTCGACGTGGGCGGGCAACGGGTGCATGCGGTCGTGATGGGCGAAGGCCCCGACCTCGTCCTGCTGCACGGGCTGTCGGCCAATGCGCGCGATTTCACCTTCTCGCTCGCGCCGCGGCTCGCCGAACGCTACCGGGTGATCGTCTTCGACCGCCCCGGCCTCGGCCATTCGCAGCCGCTGCCGCCGGGCGCCGACGGCATCTTCGACCAGGCGCGCGTCTTGCGCGACGCGGCGGCGGAACTCGGCGCCGAGCGGCCCATCGTCCTTGGCCAGAGCTACGGCGGCGCGGTGGCGCTGGCCTGGGCGGTGGAGTTCCCGGGCAGCGCCGCGGCGCTGGTCTCGGTCGCCGGGCCCTCGCAGGGGTGCTCGCCTCGATCTTCGCGCCGCAGACGCCGCCGCCGGGCTATGCCGATTATGTCGGCCCGCCGCTGGCACTGCGCCGCCAGGCGCTGCGGGTCAACGCCCGCCATCGGGCGCAGCTGCTGCCCGAGATCGAGGCCATGGAGCCGCGCTACCCCGGCCTGACCCTGCCGATCGAGATCGTCCACGGCACCGCCGACACGACCGTCGCGGTCCG
>JALORM010000413.1 GCA_025458985.1 Paracoccaceae bacterium
TCCGCGCCCGCGTCGATCAGTGCCCGCGTCGCCTCGCCCGTCGCGACGTTGCCGGCGATCACCTGCACCTCGTTCGAGGCGCGCTTGATCCGCTCGACCACGCGGGCGACGCCCTCGCTGTGGCCATGCGCGGTGTCGACCACAACGATGTCGCAGCCCGCATCGACCAGCGCCTCGGCCCGCGCGAAGCCGGTATCGCCGACCGTCGTCGCCGCTGCCACGCGCAGCCGCCCCAGCGCGTCCTTGCAGGCGACGGGGTTCAGCACCGCCTGCTCGGTGTCCTTCAGCGTCAGAAGGCCGGTCAGCTTGCCCTTGCCGTCCGTCACCAGCAGCTTCTCGATCCGCCGCGCCTTCATCAGGCTTTTCGCCTCGTCGAGGTCGGCCGGCTCGGTCAGCATGGCGAGGTTGTCGGCGGTCATCATCACCCGCACCGGCGTGTCGTCCGAGGTGGCGAAGCGCATGTCGCGGTTGGTGACGATGCCGACGACGCGGCCCGAGGCGTCCACCACCGGGAACCCGGTGACGTTGTAGCGCGCCTGGAGCGCCTTGGCGTCGGCCAGCGTCTGGTCGGGCTTGAGCGTGATCGGGTTGTAGACGATGCCCGAGACGAAGCGCTTCACGCGGCGCACCTCGGCGGCCTGCAGTTCGATGTCGAGGTTGCGGTGGATCACGCCGATCCCGCCCGCCTGCGCCATCGCGATGGCCATGCGCGCCTCGGTCACCGTGTCCATCGCCGAGGACAGCAGCGGGATGTTCATCCGGATCGTGCGGGTCGCCCAGGTCGAGGTGTCGGCGGTGGAGGGCAGGACGGAGCTTGCCGCCGGCACCAGAAGCACGTCGTCGAAGGTGAGGGCCTCGCGAATCTCCATCCGTCTCTCTCCGGGGATGCTTCGTCTGGCGCTTCCCTGTTTCACGGGCAAGGCGGGATGGCAAGGGGCTTGTCCGGCGGGCCGGAGCGTGGTGAGGATCGGCGCCGGGAGGGGCCATGCGCATCGCCATCGTCGAGAATACCGCCGTCACCCATCATGGTCAGGTCGGCGTGGCGCTGGCCGAGGCGGGGCTGCTGACGGATGTCTTCCGGCCCTTCGCCGGCGGCGGCCTGCCCGACCCGGGAGACTATGCGGGCCTTGTCGTCTTCGGCGGCGAGCAGTCCGCGCTGGACGACGGCCGCCACCCCTACCTGCCCGCGCTGGCCGCCCGGATGCGCGGCTTCGGCGAAGCGGGGCGGGCGGTGCTTGGCATCTGCCTCGGCGCGCAGCTGCTGGCGCGCGGCTACGGCGGGCGCAACGTGCTGGGCGCGGCGCCCGAGTTCGGCTGGTGCGCGGTCCGCCGCCGGGCCGAGGGCGCGGGCGATCCGGTCCTGGCGGCGGTGCCGGAGGCATTCCGCATCTTCCAGTGGCATTCCGATACCTTCGCCCTCCCGCCCGGGGCGGTGCACCTCGCCGAGAGCGAGGGGGCGGCGCAGCAGGCGTTCCGGATCGGGCCGAAGGTCTACGGCACCCAGTTCCATTTCGAGGCCAACCGCGCCGTTGTCGCCCACTGGTCGCGCGCCTTCGCGGCGCAGGCCGAGGCGATGGCGCCGGGATGGGCGGCGGCTCACCCGGCCGAGGCGGCGGCGCACGGGGCCGCCGCCGATGCCGCAGGGCTGGCGCTGGCGCGGGCCTGGGTCGGACTTCTCTGACCTCAGGCGATAGCGGCGTTGGTCTTCGGCCCCAGCTTGCCCTCGGCCCAGAGCTGCATGATCTTCCAGGCGATCGTCGGGATCATCAGCGTCGCCCCGATCAGCAGCGCGGCGCCGAGGCTGCGGAACGGCTCCTCCCCCTGCGCCAGGCAGGCCGAGCAGGCGGCCGCGGCCGGAAAGGTGAAGGCCCCCCAGAGCGGCGAGAACCCCGCCGCGGTGACCCAGCGCGCCAGCCCGATCAGCAGCGCCAGGATCGCCAGCATCAGAAGGCAGAAGGCGCCGGCCATCTGCGGCAGCCCGAGCGAGGCCGAGACGGTGGCAAACAGGGCCGCCGGCGCGACATGGATCGCCAGGAACGGGCGCAGCGGCGCGGGCACGGAGTCGCGCGCGACCTGCACGGCCGACAACGTCCAGATGAAGATCGCGACCGGAATCGTGGCGTAGAGGATCGCGGTCGACAGGGCGGTGTACCCCAGCGGTACCGCCGAGAGCGGCGCGAGGATGAAGCCCACGAAGGCCAGGTGCCAGACCGGTGTCGCCCGCCGCTGCTCGGGCGGAGCGGCGAGCAGCGCGCGGATGTAGAGGACGGCGAGCAGCGCGTGCAGGGCGAGCCCACCGAAGAGAAGCGTCCGGGCAAGGGGCGCAGAATAGGGCACCGCCACCGCCGCTAGGAGGAAGACCGAAAGCGAGGCCGCCGTCAGGCCGCTGCGTCCGGGCAGGACGCGCAGGTCCTCGGCCACCACCGCGGGCCGCCGCGCCGCCTTGGCGAGGTAGGCCGCCACGACGGACAGGTAAAGCAGTGTCACCGCGCCGAGGAGGAGCTCCGCCGCCCCCGGCGGCAGGGCAAATGCCGCGCGCCGCCACGCAAGGCCAAGGCCCAGAAGCCCGAAGACCGGTGTGAAGGCCGCGGGCGGAGTCTGGCGGAACAGGCCCGGACGCGGCGGGATCGGGGGCAGGGGCGGAAGCGGCGGTCTGCTCATGGCGCGGAAGGTGCCCCGGCGCGGGCCGCCCTGCAAGGGGTGGCGCGGCACGCCGGCTGATCGCGCCCGGCCGCAAGGTCCATGCCGCGCGCACCCGGCGCGCGGTGCGTATCCCATCCCTCGCCCGCGCGGGCTCGTGAGCAGTCAGCCGTCAGCGGGCCGACAGGCGCCGTGCTGTGCCTGCGCCGAGGCGCGGGCCGGACCTCCGCTCAGAACGGGATCTCGTCGTCCATGTCGGGCGACCCGCGCCCGCCGCCGCCCGAGGGGCCGCCGTAGTCGCGGCCGCCACCCCCGCCGCCGTAGTCGCCGCCGCGGTCGTCGGAATAGCCGCCACCCCCGCCGCCGCCGTCGCGGCCGTCGAGAAGGGTCAGCTCGCCCCGATAGGGGCGCAGCACGATTTCAGTGGTGTAGCGGTCCTGGCCGGACTGGTCCTGCCACTTGCGGGTCTCGAGCTGGCCCTCGATGTAGACCTTCGAGCCCTTCTTGAGATACTGCTCGGCGATCTTGACGAGCGGCTCCGAGAAGATCGCGACCGAGTGCCATTCGGTCCGCTCCTTGCGTTCGCCCGTCGCGCGGTCGCGCCAGGTCTCGGAGGTGGCGATCCTCAGGTTGCAGACCTTGCCGCCGTTCTGGAACGTCCGCACCTCGGGGTCGCGCCCGAGATTGCCGACGATGATCACCTTGTTGACCGACCCTGCCATGCCCGAAACCTCCCGAATCCGCCGCTCGATGCGCGCCGTTAGATCATCCGCTTAACCTTAACGAAAGCTGAAAGCGGCCGCCACCGGGCCGAGGCGGCAAGCCGCCCGAAACTGGCCGCCTAAACCCGAGTTGCAGAAGGCCGCGACGGGCCGCCCTGCAACCCCCGGCGGATTCCCCCGGCCGCTGAACCGGGCCATGTCGGACCGGCAGCGACCCGGACGGTCCGGGCCGCCCGAACGAGGAACACCGACATGATCCGTACCTTCGCCCGTCCGCTGATGATCGCCCTCGCGCTCACCGCCTCGGCCCCCGCCTTTGCCTCGGACGAGGTCGTCAGCGACGCCGACAAGGCGACGATCACCGCCATGCTCACCGGCATGGGCTACGAAGTCCGCAAGGTCGAATTCGACGACGGCAAGCTCGAGGCCTACGCGGTCAAGGACGGCAAGAACTACGAAGTCGTCCTGAGAAAGACCGACGACGCCTTCGAGATCGTCGAGATCGAAGGCTGATCGGCACGGGCGCGGGTCCTGGGCCCGCGCCCCCCGCCCGGGAGAGACACCATGACACGCACCTATGTCTGGGACCCGCTGGTCCGGGTCTTCCACTGGACCTTGGCGACGGCCTTTCTTCTCAACGCCGTCGTGACGAACCCCGAGAAGGACCTTCACGAGTGGCTGCGTGCTCGCGCTGGTCGCGATCCGGGTGGTGTGGGGCTTCGTCGGCAGCCGCCACGCACGCTTCGCCGACTTTCCCCCCAGCCCCGGCGCCGCGGCGGGGCAGCTCTCCGACATCCTGTCCCGACGGGTCAAGGTGCACCGGGGCCACACGCCGCTGGGCGCCTTGATGATCTACAACCTCCTCGTGACGCTCGTCGCGATCGGC
>JALORM010000414.1 GCA_025458985.1 Paracoccaceae bacterium
CCGGCGCAGCCCGCAAGGCCCCACTCGGGCCGCACCTCGGCCCAGTTCACCGCGCGGCTGGCGATCGTCCGAACCGTGGCGCCCGGCAGGCGGGCGGCGCGTTCGGCGCGCGCGACGGCGCCCGCGGCCTTCAGCCAGGTCTCGGCCGCCTTGATGTCGGCCTTGTGGGTGACGTCGTCGACCTCGCGATAGAGCGTGACCTCATCGGTCACCGTGTCGTGCAGACCCGCCATGAAGAGCGTGTCGGCCGGCAGGTCGATCCCGAGCACGGGCAGGCCGGCGCGGGTTTCGGGATCGTTCAGGAGCGTGGCCAGCACACGCGAGGATACCTCGCCCGTCTGACCGGCGCATGCGCCGCAGTGATAGGCGCTTTCATGCGGATTGTTGGTGACCTGCGCCCCGTGACCCAGAAGCAGGATCAACCGCGCATGTCCCTTGGTCAGGCTCATCGCGCGCAGGACCGCCGCGGCGGTGCTGGCCTTCTGCCCGGCCGTCAGCCCGCCCACCACATGGGGCGCGGGCTCGGGCCGCAGCCCCTTGGCGCCGAGGCCAAGGGCATCCGTCACCAGCTTCACGCCGTAGGCCGGGCCTGCCGCCTCGACAAAGGCGAAGGAGGACACGGCCGCCTGCCGGAACCGGCCCCAGGCACGCCGGGCACGCGCGGCGATGCGGAACGCGTGGTCTTCCTTCTCGTCGCCGTGGCTTGCCGTGGTGATGGACGGCACCAGAAGCACGGGCATGTGCGCCTGTTCGATGTCGGAGCCATGGGCCCTGTGCGACAGCGGCAGGCCGAAGAAGCCGGCAAAGCCGATGGTCTCGATCTCGGGGCTCTGTGCCTCGAAGGCCCGGCGGAACACCTCGGAGCGCACGTCGATGCAGAAGCACGCCTGCACCGCGGGCCGGGCATCGCGGCGTGTCGGCGCGCCGATCACGCGGGTCAGGCGCCGCTGATAGCCCCGCTCGGCTGCGTCCTGCAGGATCGTGTCGAGAACGTGATCCGCGGTCGCAACCACCGGCTCGGCATGCGCGACCACGGTCTGACGCCAGACCTCTTGCACGCCGGGGAACCGGGCCAGAAGCGCCTCTTCCCAGATGAGGCGGATGGCCAGAAGGTCGGTCAGGGTCGTGTCGGTCTTGCCGTGGAGTTCTGCCTGCCACAGGAGCCACCGGGCATGCTGCGACCAGCCGCCCAGGTCCATCAGAAGCCGGTGGAACGCGGTCTGGGCCGCAGCGCCGGTCAGACCCAGCGCGCAGGCCGCGCGCAGGATCGCACGGTCGGGCGTGTCGGGCGCGGCGGCCACATGGGCGCAGAACCCGCCGAGCCCGGCGATCTCGGGCGTCAGGTCATTCGTCGCCCAGGCCCGCCAGGAGGCAAAGGCGCCAAGCCCCGGCGCCGGTGTCCAGAACGCCTGTCCCCGGTCGAAATGTCCCGCCGCCCAGAGCCCGAAGCTGCGCGCGATGATGGCGGGCCAGTCCGTGCCGCTGGCGCCGGTGGCGAGTTCGGCCACCGTCGGCAGTGCCGCGGGTGCGGGCGCGGCCTGCGACAGCCTGGCCATCAGAGCCGAGGTGTTCGCGGGTTTCAGCGGCGACCCGCTGGAGCCGAGCGCTGCTTGCAGGTCCGCCTCGGTGATCCTGCCGGCCGCGATCTGGCCCGCGTAGGCCGCACGGTCCTGCGTCAGCCGCACTCCCGCGACCCGGCCCAGACGGGCGGCGGCCTGGGCCATGTCCTCGTCCGCCTGCCCGAGAAAGGCGTTGACGGCGACGGTACCGTCGAGCGGGAAGGCCGGCGGGATGGCGCGTGCCGCGGCTTCCGCCGATTTCAGGATGCCGGCCACGATGCCCGGCTCGGTTTCTGCATGTTTCATGAACATGGGTCCGCTCCCCTTGTCGGATCAGGTTGACTTCGACGCCCTGAAGCCACCGATGGCCCGGTCGAGAAGGGCGTTGAGGTAGAAGCCGTTGGCGATGTGGACGCGCAGCCCCGTCATGGCGGGATGATGCGCCCAGAGCGGGAACAGCGCCTGCGCGACGGCAACCAGCCCGAAGGAGGCGACGGCGAGCACGATCAGCGCCCATTCCAGCGGCCCCGCGAAGGGCGCGGCGGGAAGCGCGGGTCCCCAGACGAGCTTTGCCAGGGTGTGGAAGGCGAAGTAAGCCACGGCGGCAGCAAGGGACGCGCGCAGGGTGCGCAGGGTCAGCGCCTTCGGGGCCTTGTCCGCAAGGCCCTGCGCGACCAGGTACGCCACCCCGAAGATCAGGATCGCCCCCAGGGCCAGGGCCTGTGCCGATGACGGTCCGACGGTCGCCGCGAAGGCCGTGGCGACGACCGCATAGAGCACGAGCGCAAGGGCGAAGGACCGCGCGACGGCCGCAAGGTCGGGCACCGCGATCGGGCCGGGCTTGCGGGTCTCAAGGACCGCCCGGACCGCGCCGCCGGAGGCCAGGAAGGCGTGGGCCTTGTACAGCGAATGGGCCACGATGTGCAGAAGGGCAAGCGGCCAGAGGCCAAGCCCGCATTGCAGCAGCATGAAGCCCATCTGCGCCACGGTCGACCAGGCCAGCGCCGTCTTCACGTGGCTTTGCGCCAGCATCACCACGCCGCCGAACAGCGCCGTGAACCCGCCGATCATCACCAGGGCCGCCATGGCGCTTGCGCTGGCCTCGACAAGGGCGGCGGTCGCGATCAGCAGCACGCCGCCGGAGTTGATGATGCCCGCATGCAGCAGCGCCGAGCCCCCACACCAGCGAGAACTTCGCTGCGGCCCGCCGCGCTTCGGGGCGGTCTGCATAGGTGAGCAGCAGGTGCCGCATCGCGATGCCCATGGCGATGAAGGCCGCGATCATGACGGGCAGGTTGGCCGCCTGCACCAGAACCAGCACGGCGCCCAGGGCAGCCAGGATCCAGCCGTGGAACGCGCCCTCGCGCGCCTCGCCGTCCATGTAGAAGCGCGCGTACCGCACCACGACCCAGCCGACAAAGGCCACAAGCAGCGTCATGGTCGCGCTGACCGTATCGAGGCGGATGGCGACGAGCCCGTTGCCAGCGACCAGGGTCGCCGGCCCCTGGACGACCAGCTGCACAACCCCGGCAGCGGCCAGTCCGAGGGATGACAGGGCCGCGTATTCGGACACGCGCGGCACCCTGCCCGGACGCCGCCCGGGCTGCCGCGCGGCGATGACCGCGACCGCAAGCACAACGAGCGGCGAAAGGAGTGTCAGCATGGGCAGTGTCATCGGTGCAGCCTCCTGTGACCCCTACGATGAGGTTCTCCGAGACCTAGGACTTGATCTGAAGAAAATTACATAGTTTGGGCGAAATCGTTCTATCCTATGGATGTATCGTAGCTGATGGCCGTGCCGTGCTGCTGAATCTTCATCACCTGCGCCTGTTCCGCGCCGTCGCGCGTGCGGGCACCCTGACGGGCGCCGCACACGCGCTGAACCTGTCGCAATCGGCCGTGTCCACGCAGCTGCGCACGCTCGAGACGGCCCTAGGACATGACCTGTTCGAACGTCGCGGGCGGGGTCTTGTCCTGACGGAGGCCGGGCGCATCGCGCTCGAACATGCCGACGTGATCTTCCGCACCGCCGAT
>JALORM010000415.1 GCA_025458985.1 Paracoccaceae bacterium
CCCAGCAGGATCAGCGCCAGGAAGAACTGCTCCAGCTCCACGCCCGAAAGTCCCACCACCCCGGCAGCCGCCAGGATCGCCAGGCCCGCGGCCACGATCCGTTCGGCCCCGAAGCGGGCGATCAGGTGCCCGGTGAAGAACGACGGCGCGAACATCGCCAGCACATGCGCCGACACGATGTCGGCCGCATTGCCCTTGGTGTAGCCGCAGCCCACCACGGCAAGCGGCGTCGAGGTCATCACCAGGTTCATCAGCGCATAGCTGACGCTGGCGCAGATCACCGCGACCGCGATCTTCGGCGTGGTCAGCATCTCCCACCGCGTGCGGCCCCTCGGCGCGCCCTCCGCGGGCGGCTTCGGCGCGGGGATGTCGAGCCCGAGGAACAGGAACACGCCCGCCACGTTCAGCGCGATCACCGCAAGATAGGTCCCGAGGAACGGCACGATCATCGCCTCGGCGGTGACCTTGACCAGTTGCGGCCCGACGATGGCCGACAGAAGGCCCCCCGCCATGACGTACGAGATCGCCTTGGGCCGGAAGGCGGCATCGGCGCTGTCGGCGGCGGCGAAGCGGTAGAAGCCCTGCGCCGACATGTAGACGCCCGTCAGCAGCGACCCCGCCAGGAAGATCGGAAAGCTCGCCTCGATCAGCCCCCAGGCGCCGATCGCCGCGCCCAGCGCCCCGCCCAGCGCACCGACGGCAAAGCCCGCGCGCCGCCCGAAGCGCTGCATCAGCGCCGACAGCGGCGTCGCAGACAGCATCGAGCCCAGCACGATGAGCGAGATCGGCAACGTCGCCCAGCAGGGGTTCGTCGCCAGCGACTGCCCGGCCAGCCCGCCGATGGTGAAGATCATCGGCATCTGCGCACCCAGGATCGCCTGCGCCGCCACCAGCACCGCGACGTTGCGGCGGGCGGGCAGCACGCGCTCGGGTTCGGGGCTTTGCGGAACGGCGTCGGTCATCGCGGAAGGCTCCTGCCGCCCCGTGTTAGACCCCTGCCCGCGCCTCCGCCAGCCCCAACCTCGCCCCTTGCCACCGCCGCGCCGCCGCGCCACGGTCGCCGCCATGACCGGCCGGATCATCGAAACCCCCGCCTGCGTCGCCGAAGGCGCCGCCTGGCTTGCCGCGGCCGAGCCGCGCTTCGCTGCGGCGCTGGCGCTGACCGGGCCGCTGCCGCTCCGCCGCAGTCCCGGCGGCTTCGCGGCCCTGCTCGACGCCATCGTGGCGCAGCAGGTGTCAACCGCCTCGGCCGCCGCGATCCGCGGCCGCCTTGCTGCGGCGGGCCTCGTCACCGAAGACGCCGTCGCAGCCGCCGGCGACGACACCCTGCGCGCCTGCGGCCTGTCGCGGCAGAAGATCCGTTATGCCCGCGCGCTGGCCGAGGCGCGGCTGCCCTACGCCACTCTGGCCACGCTGCCCGATGATGCGGTGATCGCGACGCTGGTCGCGCTGCCTGGCATCGGCCGCTGGACCGCCGAGATCTATGCGATGTTCGCGCTCGGCCGGTCGGACGTCTTCGCGCCGGGCGACCTCGCGCTGCAGGAGGCGGCGCGGGTTCTCTTCGATCTGCCCGCCCGGCCGCGCGAACCCGCCTTCCGCGCGATGGCCGAAGCCTGGTCGCCCTGGCGGGCGGTTGCGGCGCGCCTGCTCTGGGCCTACTACCGGGTCGAGACGCAACGCGAGGGGGTCTGATGACGCGCGCACTCAACGCCCAACGGCGCGGCCCGCCCGCGGGGCAGGCGACTGCCCTGGTCATTCTCGTCCACGGCTACGGCGCGAACGGGGCCGACCTGATCGGGCTGGCCGATCCGCTTTCGCCGCACCTGCCCGGGACCGCCTTCCTCGCGCCCGACGCGCCCGAGTGACCGCCGCGATGGAGGAAGAGGGCGTCGGGCCGGACCGCACGATCCTCCTCGGCTTCTCGCAGGGCACGATGCTGTCGCTGCACGTCGCACCGCGCCGGGCCGCGCCGCTGGCCGGCATCGTCGCCTTCTCGCTGAGCCAGGCCGGCTTCGATGTGTATGCCCATGTCATGAAGGGCACTGGCCACGGCATTGCCCCCGACGGCCTGTCGGTGGCGCTGGCCTTCATGCGGGACCGGCTGGGGATGTGAGGGTCGCGCGCGCGTCGCTGACGCAGCAGTGCACGGCCGCACCCGGATCGATCTGCGACTCCATCATCGGACCGCTTCAATCGACCCTGTGAACAGACGCGGCGAAGCAGCCGGGCTTGGCATTATGAATGTGGGCATATGCGATACCGGCGTTGTCGAAGCCTTTCGAGATCACCGACGACACCGCCTCGCCCGAGACCACTTCGGCATCTACCATCATGTGGTCACGGTCAAAGAAGCGCACGGACACCAGCCGGGATCGAATGACATCGGGCACCTCGTTCACCGCAAACTCTGCTTGAATCGCGTTCTCCCTCACGTAGACGGCATGGGAGGCACGGTAGGGGCTGTTCCCCGGCTGATGCTGATAGTTGAGGAGGATGACGGTCTCGCCGATGTCGGCATCCCGCATGCTGACGCGGCAGGGTGTCCCGGGCTTCGCGGTCACGACCTGCCGACACGCCAGACGTTGCGCCAGGTCGGCGTCCGAAAGCCCGAAAAGCGGCGCGAACTGGTCCGCAGGCAGGGCCCTGATCTGGAAGTTCATGGTTGGAGTACCTCTTTCCACTGTGCTTTCAGAATACCGGGCCCGTCCGGGTGCAACGACCCGGTTGTTGCGCAATCGTCCGAAGAGCAGCCCTGCAGTCTCGACGTGGCAAGCTGAATTCCGGGCCCGAGGCGCCCCGCCCGCCCGGCTGACCATGCACCCTGCCTTCAACGGCCCACGCACCCTGTGCATGGCCGGTAAAGACGGTTTTCCCGGCGGATCAGGGCGTTAACCCCGATTCTGGCGCTCAGGCCGCCGACATCCGGCTTTCGGCGATCTCGACCCACCACGAGGTCCCGGCGGGGATCGCGTCGTCGTCGAAATCGTATTCCGGGTGGTGGACCATCGCGGTGTCGCCATTGCCGACCAGAATGTAGGCGCCGGGACGCGCCTCCAGCATGTAGGCGAAGTCCTCGCCGCCCATGATCAGCGGCGCCTCTGCACAGCTGCCGGCCACGCGCCGTGCCGCCTCGGCGGCGAAGTCGGTCTCGGCGTCCGAGTTCACCATCACCGGGTAGCCCTTCATGTAGGTGATCGCGACCGTCCCCCCGAAGGCCTCGGCGGTCGCCTCGGCGATCTTCCGCAAGCGCTCTTCGGCCAGCTGCCGCACGCCTGCGTCCATCGTCCGCACCGTGCCCCTCAGCGTCGCCCGCTGCGGAATGACGTTGAACGCCTTGGTATCGGTCTCGACGCTGGTGACCGAGACAACGACCTGTTTCGTCGGATCGACGTTGCGCGAGGCGATGGTCTGAAGCGAAACGACGATCTGGGCGGTCAGCACCGTGGTGTCGACCGTCTCGTGGGGCTTCGCGGCGTGGCCGCCCTTGCCTTCCACGACGATCTCGAACTGGTCCGTCGCGGCGAAGAAGGCACCGGGGCGGATCGCGAACTGGCCCAGCGGCAGGCCAGGCATGTTGTGCATGCCGTAGACCTCCTGGATGTTCCAGCGCTCCATCATGCCGTCCTCGACCATCTCGCGGCCGCCGCCGCCGCCCTCTTCGGCGGGCTGGAAGATCACGACGATCGTTCCGTCGAAGTTGCGCGTCTCGGCCAGGTACTTCGCCGCGCCAAGCAGCATCGCGGTATGCCCGTCGTGGCCGCAGGCATGCATCTTGCCCGGCACCGTCGAGGCGTGCGGCTTGCCCGTCGCCTCGTGGATCGGCAGCGCGTCCATGTCTGCGCGCAAGCCCACCACCCGGCCCCGGCTGTCGCTTTGGCCGCGGATCACGCCGACGACGCCGGTCCGCCCGATCCCCTCGACCACCTCGTCGCAGCCGAACTCGCGCAGCTTCGCCGCCACGATGCCGGCGGTGCGGTGGGTGTCGAACAACAGCTCGGGGTGGGCATGGAAGTCGCGCCGCCAGGCGGCGATCTCGGGTTGCAGCTCGGCGATGCGGTTCCTGACCGGCATGGTCGTTTTCCTCCGGGGTTCGCGGGCGAGCGCCGGGACCACCGGGGCCGCCGCACGCGCGCAGCGACGATCCTGTCGGAAGCACGGGCCTTGCGCAAGGCCGCGCGCCGGGCTGCCGCCGGGGACCGTGGGTTCCCAGGGGGGCCGGCCCCCCTGGGCCGAGGGGTTCGGGGGGCAGGCGCCCCCCGAGCCTCGCCCCGAGGCGGCCTCTTTCAGAGCGCGGGGCCGAGGTCCACGGCCGAGCCGTCCGCGAACCGCCCCCAGCGGAAGCGCGCAAGGTCGCGGCCGGGCGCGCGGCCGGCGACGAGGTCGGCGACCACCCGCCCCACTCCCGGCCCGATGCCGAAGCCGTGGCCCGACATGCCCGTGGCGACCGTCAGCCCGGGCACGGGCGCGGCGTCGATCACCGGGACGATGTCGGGCAGCGTGTCGATCATGCCGCCCCAGGCGGCCGCGATCCGCACTTCGGGCAGGCCCGGGAAGGCGGCGGCGAAGGCGCGGCGCACGCGCTCCACCCGGCCGGCGTTGGGCCGGGGGTCGAGCACGCGGCAGCTCTCGAACGGGCGGCTGCCGAAGGGGTCGCGGCGCAGCTGCGGCAGGAAGGCGCGCAGGTGGCGGAAGGCATCCGGCCCCAGCATGAACTCGTGGAAATCGCCCGGCGCGAGCGTATAGCCTCCGTCCGCCCGCCGCCGGAACGCGAAGCGCGCCTCGGCCGCGTTCCCGGCAAAGACCTCGGGCAAGGGCGCCGTGGCGCAGGCGGTCGCCAGAACCGACAGCTGCGGCAGGACCAGCCCGTGGTTGCGCAGGAACAGCGCCGACCAGGCGCCACCCGCCAGCACGACATGCCCGCAGGCGATCCGCCCGGCTTCGGTCACGACACCCGCCACCCGGCCGGCCGCCAGGTCGAGCGCGCGGGCCGCGCAGCCCTCGACGATCGCGACCCCCTTCGCCGCGGCAAGCCGCGCCAGCGCCGGCACCGCCGCCCAGGGTTCGGCGCGGGCGTCCGACGCGGTCCAGAGCCCGCCCACCCAGCCGGCCGCGTGGCCGGGGACCAGCGCCGCCACCTCGGCGCGGGTGACAAGCCGTGTGTCGAGCTGATGCGCGCGGGCATGGACGGTCCAGGCCTCGTAGCGGGCCATCTCGGCCTCGTCCCGCGCGAGGTAGAGGACGCCCGCGCGCTTCAGCCCGGTCGCGCCGCCCGCCTCGGCGTCGAGCCTCTCCCAGAGCCGCTGCGCCTCCATCACGATCGGAAGCTCGGCCGGGTCGCGGCCCTGCGCGCGGATCCAGCCCCAATTGCGCGACGACTGCTCGGCCGCGATCCGGCCCTTCTCGACCACCACCGCGCTGAGACCGCGGTCGGCAAGGTGCCAGGCGGTCATCACCCCGATCACCCCGCCACCGATCACCACGACATCGGCCTTGGCCGGGGGCGGCCCGGGGAAGGCCGGTGGCCCGTGGGCCGCGACGGGCACCCTCATGGCGCCGGGGCGGGCACGGTCGCCCCCGCCGCCGCCAGCGCGGGACCGAAATGCGCAGCCAGCACGCCCGCGAACCAGGCCGCCTGGGCCGCATCGTGCGCAGCCATCAGCCGGTCCTG
>JALORM010000416.1 GCA_025458985.1 Paracoccaceae bacterium
ACCGCGCAGGCCTGGCGTCAGAGCGATCCGCGCATGGCGGCCGACCTGCTGGCCGCAGCGGACCGCTACGAAGCCGAGCAGCTCGGCCTGCGCTGAGCGTCCGGCGGTTGCTGCCGGGCGGTGTTCGCGTGCCATGATTGGCGCGTCGATCCAGCCTGTGCAGCGCCGCATGACGTCGTCTTTCCTGAAGATCCTCTGCCGCAGTTCGCGGCCGCTCCGGTCCCTCACTGCCGCCGGCTGCCTGGCCGGCGCGCTGGCGGCGTTCCCGGCGATCGGGGCGACTCCTGCCGGGGCGCAGGCGGCCGCCGCGGATGCACCCCGGCCGCCCGTTGCGACGCGAGAGCCCTTCGTGGTGAAGAGCCCGAACGGGCATCGGACCGACGATTACTACTGGCTGCGCGACGACGACCCGAAGTCCAAGCGGCCCGAGATCATGGCGTACCTGCAGGCGGAGAACGCCTACACGGACGCCGTGCTCGCGCCCCTGGCCTCGCTGCGCACCGCGCTGGAGCGCGAAATGCGCAGCGCCATCGTCGAGAAGGACAGCACCGTGCCGGTCTACCGGGACGGCTACTGGACCTGGAGCCGCTACGACGAGGGCGCGGAGTACCCCGTCCTGCTGCGTCGCCCCGGCGGGCCCCGCGGCATGGATCCGAAGGCGCCCGAGGAACTGCTGCTGGACCAGCCTGCGCGGGCAAAGGGCCAGCCCTACTACGCCGTGGGCGGTGCCGCGACGAGCCCGGACGGCCGGCGCCTGGCCTGGGTCGAGAACACCACGGGCCGTCGCTCGTACACGCTCCACATCAAGGACATCGCCTCGGGGCGTGCCCTGTCTGCGCCCATCGAGGGCGTGCTCGAGCCGCTGGCCTGGGCGGCCGACAGCGCCACCCTGTTCTACGTGCGGCAGGACCCGCAGACCTTGCAGAGCGGGGCCGTGTGGCGTCATGCGGTGGGCACGCCGGCAACCCAGGACGTTCTTGTCTACGAAGAAGCGGACAAGACGCTGTTCGTCGGGCTCGAGGTCTCGGCATCGCGTCGCTACGTCCGCATCCACATGGAGGGCTACGACACCAACGAGCTGCGGGTGGTGCCGACCGACGCACCGGCGACGGTGCCGCGCGTGGTGCTGCCGCGGCAGGACAAGGTCCGCAACTATGCCGACCATCACGCCGGACGCTGGGTCATCCGCACCAACCTTCGCGCGGTCAACTTCCGCCTCGTCGAGGCGTCGGATGAACGGGTTGGCGACCCCGCGTCATGGCGAGACCTGGTGCCCCACCGGGCCTCGGCCGCACTCGAGGGATTTGCGCTGACGGATGCCGGCGTGGCCTTCGAAGAGCGCGTGCAGGCCGACACCCGGGTGCGCCTGCGGCGTCCCGACGGGCGTTTCACCACCGTCGCTGCGGCGCCGGCCACGATGATCGGCCTGTCTGGCAATGCCGACCCGAAGGCCGCATCCATCCGCTACACCGTCACCAACCTCATCACGCCCACGGCCACCTACGACTTCGACCCGACCACCGGGCAGCGGACCCTCCGCAAGCAGCGTGTCGTGCCCGGGTTCGAGCCGGGCCGCTACCAGACGGCCCGTGTGTGGGCCCGTGCGCGAGACGGCGCCCGCATCCCGGTTTCTCTGGCCTGGCGCCGCGACCTCGTCCGCCGTGACGGTCGTGCGCCGCTGTTGCAGGTGGGCTACGGTGCTTATGGCATCTCGTACGACCCGACCTTCTCTTCGACGCGGCTTCCGCTTCTGGATCGCGGCTTCGTGTTCGCCATCGCGCACGTCCGCGGCGGTGCGGAGCTCGGCCAGCCTTGGTACGAGGCGGGCCGCCTCGAGCACAAGGTCAACACCTTCCACGACTTCATCGACGTCACCGATCACCTGGTGCGCGAGCGCTGGGGCGATCCCACCCGGATGTTTGCCAGCGGCGGCTCCGCGGGGGGCCTGCTGATGGGGGCGGTGGCCAACCTGGCGGGCATGAAGTACCGCGGCATGATCCTCGACGTGCCCTTCGTCGATGTGGTGACCACCATGCTCGACGAGACGATTCCCCTGACCGTCAACGAGTGGACACGACCAGCTCAAGGCGCAGAGTTACCCGGCGATGTTGGTGACGACGGGCCTGTGGGATTCGCAGGTGGGCTACTGGGAGCCGGCGAAGTACGTGGCGCGGCTGCGCACCCTGAAGACCAACGACACCCCGCTGCTGCTGCACACTGAACTGGAGGCAGGACACGGGGGTCGGTCCGGCCGCTTCGAGTACCTCAAGGGCATCGCCCGCGAGCAGGCGTTCCTGCTCGACCTGGCGGGACTGGCGGGCTCAGCTGCGCGCCGCTGACGCGGCAGCCTGGGCCATCTGCGCCGCGTCCGCCGGCGCGTCGAGCGACGCCAGGGTGTGGATCGAGCCCAGCGTGCCCAGCGTCATCAGGAACGCAAAGGCCACGGAGGCGAGGCGGGCGGTGATCGGAGCGGCCTTCGGGGTGTTCATGAAACGTCCTTCCTGGTGTGCACCGGGAGCGATGTGCCCGGTGTCGATGGTTGGACTGTCTCGCAAGGCCCGCTGCGGCGCGAGCGCGCTGCGATGAATTGCCGGGGCAGCGCGACGGGTTGCGTGTGAGCGCGACACTCGGCGCCGCCGGCCGCGCTGGCGAGCCCCTTGCCGGGACAGACCCGCGGGCGGTGGCTAGCATCTGCCGGATGAGTGCCTCTTCTTCTCGCGCGTCCGACGCCGCCCTGTTTTCTCCCGCCCGTTTGGGCGACATCGCCATCGCCAACCGTGTCGTCATGGCCCCGCTGACCCGCAACCGGGCAGGCGCCGGTGGCGTGCCGACCGAGCTGATGGCCACGTACTACGCGCAACGGGCGGGTGCGGGGCTGATCGTGAGCGAAGGCACGCAGATTCGTCCGGACGGACAGGGTTATCTCGACACGCCGGGGATCTACACGCCGGAGCAGGTGGCAGGCTGGCGCCGGGTCACCGATGCCGTGCATGCCCGCGGCGGCCGCATCGTGTGCCAGCTCTGGCACGTGGGCCGCATCTCGCACTTCTCGGTGCTGCCGTTCGGCACTTTCCCGGTCTCCAGCACGGCGCGCCGGGCGCAAGGCAAGACCTTCACCGCCAGCGGCTTCCAGCCGGTGTCCACGCCTCGCGCCCTGCGTACCGACGAGATTCCCGGTCTCGTCGACGCCTACGCCCACGCGGCGCGCTGCGCCATCGAAGCCGGCTTCGATGGGGTGGAAGTGCACGGCGCCAATGGCTACCTGATCGAGCAGTTCCTGCGCGACAGCATCAACGACCGCACTGACGCCTACGGCGGGACCATCGAGAACCGCGTGCGGTTTCTCCAGGAAGTGATGACGGCCGTGGCCGCGGCGATCGGCGCCGGCCGCACGGGGCTGCGGCTGTCGCCGCTGACCCCTTCGAACGAGGCCGGCCTGGACAGCGATCCGCAGCGGCTGTACGGCCATGCGGTGGATGTGCTGGCGCCCCTGGGCCTGGCGTTCATTCATGTCGTGGAAGGCGTGACGGGCGGCCCGCGCGACAACGCACCATTCGACTTCGAGGATCTGCGTCGGCGCTTCCAGCGGGGGCAGCCGGGCAGCGGGTGGATCGTCAACAACGGCTACACGCGGCCCATGGCGCTGGATGCGGTGGCATCGGGTCGTGCCACCGCGGTCGCCTTCGGTCGCCCTTTTATCGCCAACCCCGACCTCGTGGATCGCTTGCTCGAGGATGCCCCGCTGGCCGAGCCCCAGCGCGAGACCTTCTATGGCGGTGGCGCGCCGGGCTACACCGACTACCCGCAGCGAGATGGCTCGCTGGGCTGAGCGGAGCGGCGGCTCTGCAGCCGCTGTTCTGTAGCTGAACTAGATCGAGAGAGTGAGTCGATTTGGGGGTTTCCGAGGGGAAAACTCAGAAGAACCGCTGAGAGCACGGGCGCTCTATGTAGCTAAACTACTCACATGCCCTTGCTTTCTCGTTCGGTTTGCCGATGGGCGGCCCTCGTGTCGCTTGCGGCGGCCTTCCTGATCGGCTGCGCCCAGTCGCCGCCGTTCGCGCCGCTCCCCGAAGCCGCCAAGCGTGCATCCCCGCTGCCCGAGGGCTGGCACCACGGCGTGTTCATGGAAATCTTCGTCCGCGCCTACCAGGACAGCGACGGCGATGGCATCGGGGACCTGCGCGGGCTGATTTCCCGGCTGGACTACCTGCAGGAACTGGGCGTCCGCGGCATCTGGCTGATGCCGATCACGCGCAACGCCGACGGCGACCACGGCTACGCCACGACCGATTTCCGGGACATCGCGCCGGAGTACGGCACCCTCGCGGATTTCGACGAACTGCTGAAGCAGGCCCATGCGCGCGGCATCGGCGTCATCATCGACTACGTCATCAACCACAGTGCGGCCGAGCATCCGTACTTCGTCGCTGCCCGGTCGGACCCGGGCAGCCCCTGGCGCGACTGGTACGTCTTCACCGACCGTCGCCCCACCGGCTGGTGGATCTGGGACAAGGACCCCTGGTACGCCGTCGAACTGTCACCCTGGCGGGTCTCCGATGCGCGGGCTCTGCCCCCGCCGCCGCCGCAGGCGCGCGACTTCTATTTCGGCACCTTCGGTCCGCACATGCCGGACTTCAACTTCCGCGACGCCGTGGCCTGGAACGACCAGCCCGAGAGCCGCCGCCTGACGGGCCAGATGCAGGCGCTGGTGAAGTCGTACCCTCGACGCTGGGTGGTCTGCGAGGCGACGGCCGAGCCGGCGATCTACGCGGCGCCCGACATCTGCGGCGCCGGCTTCGCCTTCGGCTATGTGCACCACTACCTCGAGGCGGCAAGGGGAAAGCCCGAGTCGGTGCGGCGCGTCGCGGAGTTCTACCGCACCGCCCCTCACACCCTGGCCACGTTCCTGTCCAACCACGACATCTTTGCCGGCCGGCGGGTTTTCGACCAGTTCGAGGGGGATGAGGCGCGGTATCGGCTGGCGGCCGCCTCGTATCTTCTGCAACCGGGCACACCGTTCGTCTACTACGGCGAGGAAACCGGTCAGCCAGGGCTCTCGGGTCTGCCCGGCGACCAGCCGCTTCGCGGACCGATGCGCTGGACCGCCGAGCCCGAGCGCGGCGGCTTCACCACCGGGCGCCCCTTCCGTCCGCTGCCGCCCCACGGCCAGCGGTACAACGCGGCGTCGCAGCAGGCCGATCCGGGCTCGCTGCACGCGTTCTACAAGACCCTCATCGGTTTGCGAAACCGCCACCCGGCATTGGCCCGGGGCA
>JALORM010000417.1 GCA_025458985.1 Paracoccaceae bacterium
CCGCTGGTCCACGGCCCCCAGACCGCAGTCGTGGTGGGCGAGGGCGAGATCGACTGCGACGAATACGGCCGCATCCTGGTGCGCTTCCACTGGGATCTCGAGAATGCCTTCTCGATGCGCTGCCGGGTCAGCCAGAACTGGGCCAGCCAGGGCTGGGGCGGCATGGTGATCCCCCGCATCGGCATGGAGGTCGTGGTCGAGTTCCTGGAGGGCGACCCCGACAAGCCGCTGGTCACGGGATGCGTCTACAACGGGCGGAACATGCCGCCCTATGACTTGCCGGCGAACAGGACGAAATCGGTCTTTCGGACCGACAGCCACCTTTCCCCGGAGAGGTATGGCTTCAACGAGCTCGGAAGAGGTCTTTCTGAGGGCCAGCCGCGACCTGACGGTCAAGGTCGACCAGCATGCGACCACCCGGATCGACGACAACGAAGTGCGGTCTGTCGGCGGTCATCTGCTGAGCAAGGTCGAGAAGGCCCGCAACGAGACTGTCGGAGGCAGCTACGTCATAAGCGTCGGCGGCGGGCCGGGCGGCGCCACGGCGAGGAACGCCGCGATCCGTTCGGCCTTCGCCCCTCGGCCTACCGCATCGGCCTGGGGCCGTCGGGGGATCGCGGCAACTTCACCCTCGATGCCGAGTGCAACGTGGCGATGAACGCCGGCGGCTCGATGTCGCTCGATGCCGGCGGGCACCTGCACGAGCGCGTCGGTGCCAGCAAGGCAACCAATGTCGGCAAGTCGCTGCGTGTCTCGGTGGGAGAGGATTCCAAGGAAGTCGTCACGGGCCGCAAGGTGATCGATTCCCACCGCGAGATCCTGATCCGCTGCGGGCAATCGCAGATTCTGCTCAGGCCCGATGGCCAGATCGAGGTCAGATGCCTCACACTGGACATCGACAGCGCAGTGTCGATCAACATGAAATCCGCCAGGATCGACCTCAACTGATGGCCTCGATACGCATCCGGCAGACGGCGGCGGCGGCAGCCCTGGCGCTTCTGGCCGCGGCATTCGTCATTGCCGGGGCGATGCGAACAAAGGACAGGAGCGACGAGATGGACATAACGTTCTTCGTGGGAGGAGACCTGGCGCGCGACGGCGGGCTGGTCACGCTGATCCTCCGCCCGGGGACCGAGCCCGAGGACCGGGGCCGCAACCTGGA
The DNA here is from genome assembly GCA_025458985.1 of Paracoccaceae bacterium. Lineage (GTDB taxonomy): Bacteria > Pseudomonadota > Alphaproteobacteria > Rhodobacterales > Rhodobacteraceae > JALORM01. The sequence goes on from JALORM010000417.1 coordinate 1,163, forward strand.
GGTTTCCGTCACGAGCCGGGCGACGGTCGTCGAGCTGCGCCTAGGATCCGACGAGGGCTATACCTATCGCTTCAAGGCGCTTGACGGTAGCTCGCGGGCGATCACCACCGAACGCTTCGCGGTTGGCAGCTTCCGCCAAGGCGAGGGTCTGAAGGACGCTGTCGTACTGGATCACCACGTCGAGTCCGGCACGGAGTGGACGCTCGCAAGAAGCAGGGCCGCCTCGAGCCTGATCAGCACCACCAACCTCGGGTCCTATCCCTGCATGGAACACGACGGGCTGTTGGTCTGCGATGCCAGCGAGGTCATCGCGAGGGTCGCCACCGAATGACGACCCTCACCCTGCATGTACGGTCGTTTCACCCGCGGGCGAACTTCGGCATCAGCGGTTTGGGCTATCACGGCGACAACCGTGGCTTCAGCCTAGATCTTGGCGTCACCTCGCGAATCCGGATGAAGAAGACCTTCAACGTGGTCGCGGGCACGGCGGACGCCGCGGAAGTCCGCTCGGACGTCAGTTCTCATCCGTTCGGGATGGTGCAGGACTATTCCGCGCCGAATACCCAGCCCAGGATGACCGTCGACGGCGCCCAGGTGGATGCATACCGGCCGGACGGGGACCAGGGCCTTCAGGCGATGGTTGCCTATACCGGGCAGAACTTCGCGATGCCCGCGGTCCAGACCGGCAAGCCGGTCTACGACGCGATCGTGCCGGGTCTGGACGTGACCAGTTCGCTGCATGTCGAGATCGACAGGGACAAGAGCAAGCTCAGCTTCGCCTACCGCATGGTCGGCGACGGGTTTCCGAACGCCGAGGCCTTCCTGATCGACCAGGCCGGGGCACCGCTGATGCTGGCGACGCACCGGCGAGTGGGATCGGCATTGCATCAGCTGCGCGGCCACCGGCGGATTGCCATGGCGTCCTCGGCTGCCGAAGTCGACGTTGCCGGAGACATGTTCGGCTCGTCGATCGATGTGCACTGGGTGCTCGACTATGCCACCGTCGCAGGCGCCCAGATCGATGTGATGCAGGAGACCGGCACGACACCGACGACCGTATCGGCCTGGAACCGGATGCATGTCGGGCGGGACGCCGTGGGCGACTGGTTGCGACGCAGCCAAGACACCGTTCCGACTTACGCGCCAGGTCGCCCCGGAAGCAGCATGCCCTGACTGAACGACAAGCCATCGGTGACCGACTGCGGGGACGACCTCATCCGATCCGCCGAGTTGGTCGACCCCACCGCTCTTCCCGCCTTCGCCTTCCCGCAGATCACCGCCGACCCCTCGCCGGAGGCGGCGTGGGCGCAGATCCCCTCCGGCATCAGACCCCATTGGAGGCCGAGACGAAAGGCCATTCGGGGGCCCGCGCGCACGGCCGGAAGCGTGCGGCCCGAGAGCGCGCACATCTCGGCTTCCGCCTGCGCCGGCCCGGCCTCGACATCGTCCAGGTGCCGCAGCGCTGCGAGGCAGGCGGCCCATTCCGTCGATCCAGCGCAGTCAGATCTCGCGAAAGCTCTCGCCGGTCAGGCGCAGAATGGGGCCAAGCAGGTAGGTGACCAGGCGGCGTTCGCCGACGATCAGATCGGCGCGCAGGGTCATGCCCGAGCGCAATTCGTCGGCAAAGGGTAGGGGGCCCGTGTCGACCGACAGACGCACCCGGTAATGCCAGCCGCCCGTCTCGCTGCGCTGCGCGTCGGCGCTGACATAGGTGACCGTCGCGGGAACGACCCCGAAGCGCTGGAAGGGGAATGCGTCGATCTTCAGGCTGGCGGCCTGTCCGGAGCGGATGAAG
>JALORM010000033.1 GCA_025458985.1 Paracoccaceae bacterium
GTCACCATCAAGTTCGTGGGCGAGGACGGCGAGGTGATCGAGCGCGAGGTCTTCAAGGCCCCGGGCGCCGGTGTGACCATGGCGATGTACAACCTCGACGAGTCGATCATCGACTTCGCGCGTGCGAGCTTGAACTACGGCCTGAACCTCGGCTGGCCGGTGTATCTTTCCACCAAGAACACCATCCTCAAGGCCTATGACGGCCGCTTCAAGGACCTGTTCCAGAAGGTCTACGAAGAGGAATTCGAGGCCGCCTTCAAGGCCAAGGGCATCACCTACGAACACCGCCTGATCGACGACATGGTGGCGTCGGCGCTGAAGTGGTCGGGCGGCTACGTCTGGGCCTGCAAGAACTACGACGGCGACGTGCAGTCCGACACCGTGGCGCAGGGCTTCGGCTCGCTGGGCCTCATGACCTCGGTCCTGATGACGCCCGACGGCAAGGTGGTCGAGGCCGAGGCGGCGCATGGCACGGTCACGCGCCACTACCGCCAGCACCAGGCCGGCAAGGAGACCTCGACCAACTCCATCGCGTCAATCTACGCCTGGACCGGCGGGCTGAAGCACCGCGCGAAGCTTGACGGCAACGACGCGCTGATGACCTTCGCGACCACGCTCGAAAAGGTCACCGTCGACGCGGTCGAGGACGGCCACATGACCAAGGACCTCGCGCTGCTGGTCGGGCCGGACCAGAAGTGGCTGACCACGATGGGCTACCTCGAAAAGGTGGACGAATACCTCAACGCCGCCCTCAAGGGCTGAGGGCGGCCGCGGGATCTTGGAACCGACGGCCGGCTATGCGTTGGCGGCGGCGGCGGCCCTTGCGGCGGCCGTCTTGCCGCTTCCGCGCCGCCATCGCCTGCGCGAGCGGGTCTTCTGGATCGGCCTGGCGCTGGCGATGGTGCTTCTGGGCCTCAACAAGCAGCTCGACCTGCAGACCGCGCTGACCGACATCACCCGCTGCGTGGCCATCGCCGAGGGCTGGTACGACCGGCGCGCAGGGCTGCAGCGCGGCGCCGTGGCGGCGGTTGCGGCCGGGGCGCTGGCCGTAGCGGCGTTGCTGCTGATCTGGCTGGCGCCGATCCTCCGGCGCACCGCGGTCCCGGCACTGGGGTTCGTGCTGCTCATGGGCTTCATCGTGCTCAGGGCGATGAGCTTCCACAAGATCGACGCCCTGCTCGGCACGCCGGTGCTTGCCACCCGGGCGCACCGGCTGATCGAGCTGGCGGCGCTGGCGCTGATCGTCCTCGGGACGGTCGCCGCGCTGCTGCGGCGGTCCGCCGGCAAGCCCGACCGCCTGCAGTGATGCCGCGGCGCCCCCGCGCCGCGCTGCGGCGAATGCGTCTGGCCAATCGGCCCGGTGTCCTGTAAGGCCCCGGGCAACCCGCGGACAGACCGGAAAAGAGCCAGCCGATGGACCTGCGCAACATCGCGATCATCGCCCACGTCGACCATGGCAAGACCACGCTGGTCGACCAGCTTCTGAAGCAGTCCGGCGCCTTCCGCGAGGGCCAGGCCGTGGCCGAGCGCGCGATGGACAGCAACGACATCGAACGCGAGCGCGGGATCACGATCCTTGCCAAGTGCACCTCGGTCGAGTGGGAAGGCGCGCGCATCAACATCGTCGACACCCCCGGCCACGCCGATTTCGGCGGCGAGGTCGAGCGCATTCTCGACATGGTCGACGGCGTGGTGCTGCTGGTCGATGCGGCCGAAGGCCCGATGCCGCAGACCAAGTTCGTCACCTCGAAGGCGCTGGCGCTGGGCCTCAGGCCCATCGTGGTGCTCAACAAGGTGGACAAGCCCGACGCCGAACCTGACCGCGCCCTGAACGAGGTCTTCGACCTCTTCGCCAACCTCGGCGCCGACGACGATCAGCTCGACTTCCCGCATCTCTACGCCTCGGGGCGCGCCGGCTGGGCGGATGCCGAGCTTGACGGGCCGCGCCGGGATCTCGCCGCGCTGTTCCGGCTGATCCTTGCCCATGTGCCCCCGCCGAAGCAGCTCGCCCATGCCGACGAGCCGTTCCGGATGCTGGCCACCACGCTGTCGGCCGACCCGTTCATCGGGCGCATCCTGACCGGGCGGATCGAATCCGGACGGCTGCGCGTCGGAGACCAGATCAAGGCGCTGTCGCGCACCGGCGAGCGGATCGAGCAGTTCCGCGCGACCAAGGTCATGGCCTTCCGCGGCCTGACCCAGACCCCCATCGACGTGGCCGAGGCGGGCGACATCGTGACCGTCGCCGGCATGTCGAAGGCAACGGTCGCCGACACCCTCTGCGACCCCGCGATCGACATCCCCCTGCCCTCCCAGCCGATCGACCCGCCCACCATCAGCGTGACCTTCGGCATCAACGACAGCCCGCTTGCGGGCCGCGACGGTACCAAGGTCCAGTCGCGCGTGATCCGCGAACGGCTGATGAAGGAGTCCGAAAGCAACGTCGCGATCAAGGTCGCCGACACGCCCGGGGGCGAGGCCTTCGTGGTCTCGGGCCGGGGCGAGCTGCAGATGGGCGTCCTGATCGAGAACATGCGCCGCGAGGGGTTCGAGCTTTCCATCTCGCGCCCGCGCGTGATCTTCCGCGACGAGGGGGCCGAGCGGCTGGAGCCGATCGAGGAAGTGATCGTCGACGTCGACGACGAGTTCACCGGCGTGGTGATCGACAAGCTCACGGGCGAGCGCAAGGGCGACCTGGTCGAGATGAAGCCCGCGGGCACCGGCAAGACGCGGATCGTGGCGCACGTCCCCTCGCGCGGGCTGATCGGCTATCACGGCCAGTTCCTGACCGACACCCGCGGCACGGGCGTCCTGAACCGCATCTTCCACGCCTGGGCGCCTTACAAGGGCGCGATCCAGGGCCGCCGGCAGGGGGTGCTGATCTCGATGGAGAACGGCGTCAGCGTCGCCTATGCGCTCTGGAACCTCGAGGAACGCGGCAAGATGTTCATCGGCGCGCAGGAACAGGTCTACGAGGGCATGATCATCGGCGAACACAGCCGCGACAACGACCTCGAAGTGAACCCGCTCAAGGGCAAGAAGCTGACCAACATCCGCGCCAGCGGCACCGACGAGGCCGTGCGCCTGACCCCGCCGGTCCGGATGTCGCTGGAAGAGGCCATCGCCTACATCGACGACGACGAGCTGGTCGAGGTCACGCCCAAGGCGATCCGGCTGAGGAAGCGCGAGCTCGACCCGCACGAGAGGAAGCGCCAGGCCAAGGCGGGCTGACCCGGTCAGCCCGCGAAGCGCTGCGTGCCGCCGTCGCCGAAGGCCGCTGCCTCCATCGGTATGTCCCAGGGCATCGGAAAGATCGTGGCGATCCGGCAGAAGTCGTGGCCGACGCCGATGCGCAGCGGCATCGACGCAAGGGCAGCAAGCGTCCGGTCGAAGTAGCCGCCGCCATTGCCAAGGCAGAAACCGGCGCGGTCAAGGCCGACGGCGGGGGCGATTGCGGCAATGGGCGCCAGCTCTTCTCCCCCGGCGGGGACCGGAATGTTCCAGGCGCCACGCTCCATCACCGAGCCAGGGCGCCAGCGACGGAACACCAGCGGCGCGTCGCGGGCAATCACCACGGGCAGCAGGACCGCTGCGCCGGCACGGTCGGCGCGCTCCATCCACGGGCGAAGGTCGGGCTCGCCGCGGATCGGCCAGTAGGCCGAGACGACAAGGCCCGGCGCGGCCTCCAGCAGCCGGTCGAGCCCCGCCATCACTGCCTCGGCCTGGCGCCGCGACTCGGCGACAGGCAGCGCCCGGCGGGCGGCGTAGAGCCGCCTGCGTTCGGCGTTGCGGAAGCGGGCGACGTCGCGCCAGGTCGCGGCATCGACGGGATGGCCGGCCACCAGTTCGTGGGCGAAGCAGGGGGCGCTGCCGCCGCCTTCACCGCTTTCGGCCATCAGGCGTTGACGTCCACGACCACCCGGCCCTGCACGCGGCCCTTCAGGATGTCGGCGCCGAGCTGCGGCAGGTCGGCCAGCGTCGCGGGGCGAATCATCGCCTCGAGCTTCTCCATCGGCAGGTCCCGGGCGATCCGGTCCCAGGCGCGGACGCGGTCCGCGTAGGGCCGCATCACGCTGTCGATGCCCAGCAGGTTGACCCCGCGCAGGATGAAGGGCGTGATCAGCGCCCCGTCGATGGCCGCCCCGCCGGCCAGACCGACCGCCGCGACCGAGCTGCCGTAGCTCATCTGCTTGAGCACCCGGCCGAGGACCGCGCCCGCCACTGCGTCGATGCAGCCGGCCCAGGTCTCGGCCTCGAGCGGCTTCCTCGTGACCTCGGCCAGATCCTCGCGCGCCACGATCCGCGCGGCCCCGAGTCCGGTCAGGTACTCCGCCGTCTCGGGCCGGCCCGTGAGGGCGGCGACGCGGTACCCGAGATGGGCGAGAATCGCGGTCGCGACCGATCCGACGCCCCCCGCGGCACCGGTCACGAGAACCTCGCCCCGGTCGGGCAACAACCCGTGGTCCTCAATCGCCATGACCGCGAGCATCGCGGTGAAGCCGGCGGTGCCCACCGCCATGGCCTGGCGCGTGGTCAGCCCCGCGGGCAGCGGCACCAGCCAGTCCGCCCGGACGCGGGCCGTCTGCGCATAGCCGCCCCAATGCGCCTCGCCCACCCGCCAGCCGGTCAGCACGACCTTGTCGCCCGGCCGGTAGCGGGAATCCTCCGACGCGGTCACGGTGCCTGCGAAATCGATCCCCGGCACATGCGGGTAGGTCCTGACCAGCCCGCCCCCCGGCCCGATGCAGAGCCCGTCCTTGTAGTTCACCGTCGAATACTCGACCGCGACCGTGACGTCGCCGGCAGGCAGGCGGTCCTCGGACAGGTCCTGCACCGCGGCATGGGTCGTGCCGTCCTCGGATTTCTCGACGACGAGGGCCTTGAACATCGGTCTCTCCTTCAGGTGCGCAATGCGTCGCGGACCGTGCCCGGCCACGCAGCGCCGGGGGCGGCCGCGTCGGGCGCGGCCGTGCCGGCTTGCCGGCCGGTCACGGCCCCGGACGGCGGCCCGAGCTGCACCCGGCCGATCCGGGACGGGGATGACAGGCGGCGCACTCAGATCCCGTCCGGCATGAAGGGCAGGTCGGTGGCGCCCGGCCGTGCGCCGGCGGCCGTCAGCATGGCGTGGACCTGGCCGCGGTGGTGCGTCTGGTGGTTGAACATGTGCATGATGCACAGTCGGGTTCCAGCCTTTCCGCCCAGCGTTCGATCCGCCGGTCGGTGGCCTTGCGGCTCTGGCAGAACGCCGGCCAGTCGGGAAACATCCCGGCACTTTCGGAAATGCTGCCGCCCGGCGGGTCGCCGCCGTCGAAGCGGCTCATCCACATCAGGTCGCCCCAAAGCAGGTGCGACAGCGTCGCCTGGATCGAGCCAAACCACGCGCCGCGGTCTGCGCGGCGAGCCTCGTCAGTCAGCGTGTCGGCAGTAGAAACGATGTTGCCGTTCTGCCAGGAATTGTAGCGCGCCATGGTGTGGCACCAGCCGGGTGTGATCATCGGCACCTCACGGACCTGACCAGTCGATCTGACAGATTTCGGCACTGCGGCCGTCGAAGTCCCAGACCCGGCCGAAGGCGCGGACCCGGCCCCTGGTGGCGGTGGCGACCGTGATGTCGGGGCCCATCCAGTAGTTGGTGTTCACCGCCACGATGTCGCGGCCGGGATCCTTGCCCTGCACCGGCACGACCTCGCCCTGGATCTTCTTGCCCACCACCAGACGGCGGGCCTTGCCGTCGGTCGTGAACTCGACCGGCGCGCGCTCGGCGCCCAGGAACTCGCTGACCAGCAGCTTGAAGAGCCCGGTCGTGCCCCTGGCCTTGCCCGAGAAGATCTGGATCAGCCCGTGATGGGCGCGGTGGCTCGCCCGGTCGTCGATGAACGCCGCCGCCTTCCAGTTGCCGCGCGCCATCAGCCCGGGGATTTCGAGGATGAGCCCGACGTTCAGGCCCGAGAGGTCCTCGGCCCCGTAGTGGCCTTCGTCGATGCGGATGCCGGCCCAGGCCTGGCAATACCCCTCGGTCGGGGCATGCTTGCCAAGCGACACGACACAGGGGCAGAAGACGGTGCAGTTGCAGTTGAGGATCAGCTCGCCCCGGATCGCCCACGGGACAAGCCCCTGGTCCGACCGGTCGGCGGAAGGGTGGCGGCTGTCGATCCTCGGCGCGTCGAGACGGGTCGCCATCAGGTTCCTCCCACAGACCGCAGCAGCACGACCGCCGCCGCCGCAAGAAGCGCGTAACCCAGCGGACGGGTCACGGGCCGCCCGATCCGGGGCAGCTTCTCGAGAACCATAACCACCGTGGCGAGCCCCATGAAGAGCAGATTCGACATGCCGCCGACGAAGGCGACAAGCATCAGCGCCCAGCAGCAGCCGAGACAGTCGAGGCCGAAGCGCAGGCCAAGGTCGAATGCTGCGCGCAGGCCCGGGCGCCAGCGTTCGACGAACTAGGTCATCGGCATCCGGCAGCGCGACACGAAGAGCGACTTGAGCGGTGTCAGCTGGTAGAGGCCGGTCAGCGCCAGAAGCCCCGCGGTGAGCGGATCGGACAGGCTTGCCCCGTCCGGCGCAAGCAGCCCCTGCATCGCGAGCGTCCGCTGCAGCACCGCAAAGCCCAGCGCGGCGCCGGCCCAGACGGTCAGGTAGCCCGCGATCAGCGCCACCGTCTCGGGCAGGCGCCCGGCAGGCGGCGGCAGGGCCCGGAACGTGGCCAGTGCCGGGACGAAGGTCGGCAGCATCATCGCCGCCGCCATCACGCCCCACATTGCCGCCAGCGGCCCGAGCGAAAGGTCCGCCGCCCCCGCCCGGCAGAGCGCGGCCCAGAATTCGGCCCCATAGACCGCAAAGCCGCGCATCTCCTGTCCCATGATCCAGAGCGCGACCCAGGCCAGCAGGACAAGGCCGAAGAAGACCGGCCAGAGGACCAGACGCGCGGTCACGCCGGCCACTGCCCCGATCCTTCTTGCGAAGGATCGCGTCCCCGGCCCCGATCCTGCGCGAGAAGGATCATGGCGCCCCTCCGCTCACGGCTTCGCCGCCCGGATGTGGTGCGGACAGTGCTCGCCCGTCGCCAGCACGACCTGCATCGCCTCCCAGGTGCGGATCTGCCGGGCGATCTCGTCCGCCGAGGTCAGCCGCTCGAAGGCCGCCCGTTCCGGCCCCGTCAGACGCGCAAGCTCGCGGGCGGATTCCTCCCGGTACCAGGGGTTGCGGTTCCTGAGGTCGACCTCGGCGAACCCGGCCGCGACCAGCGCCGCCCGGTAGCGCGCCGGGCTCGCCATGCCGAAGTCGAGGTCCTCGCAGGCCAGGTAGTGGCGCATCTCGGGCGAAGGGTCGCCATCGCGCGAAGTCAGCCAGTCCGAGGCGGCGAAGATCCCGCCCGGCCGCAGCACCCGGAAGACCTCGGCCGCCAGCGCCTCCTTGTCGGAAATGTGGACGATCGAGTCCTTCGAGAACACGACGTCGAAGACGGCGTCGGGAAACGGCAGCGGCCCGGGCTCCACCTGCCGGATGCGCACCCTCTCGGCCACGCCCTTGGCCCGCGCGAAGGCCTCGGCCGCGGCGCAGACCGGGCCCTCGACATCGATCCCCACGACCTCCGCGGCGCCGTAGCCGTAGGCCAGCAGCGCGGTGATCCCGCCTGACCCGCAGCCGATGTCGAGCACCCGAAGCCCGCGCAGGTCGATACCGTCGAGAACGCGCGCTACCTCGTGCGGCCCGCCGGGCGACAGGAAGCCTTCGCCCCAGAGCGCGCCCAGGAAGGTGATGATCGGCTCACCGTAGTGCAGTTCTTCAGCGTCCATGCGCGTTTTCTACCCTGATCCGGCCCGCGAGGGCGGTCAAATTCCCGCGTATCCTGCCCCAAGCCCTTGTGGACACGCCAGTGTCAATCTACCTCTGCCGCACCACTCACGCCTTCCGAAGGGGAGACCAATGCGCCAGACCCGACTGCTTGTGACCGCCGCCGCCACCGCCATCGCCCTGCCCGCCCTTGCCGCCGACCCCGAACTGATCGTGTTCGACTGGGCCGGCTTCGAGGATCCCGCCCTCATCGGCGCCTATCACGAGGCGCACGGGACCGGACCGACCTATTCGTTCTTCGCCGACGACGACGAGGCGTTCCAGAAGCTCGCCTCGGGCTTCCGCGTCGACGTCGCGCATCCCTGCAGCCAGATGATCCAGCGCTATCGCGACGCGGGCCTGATCGAGCCCTGGGACATCAGCCGCATCCCGGAATACGAGAACATCGACCCGCGCTTCAAGAGCAGCACGGTCTGGGCCGACGACAGCGGCGTGTGGTTCATCCCGACCGACTACGCCTACACCGCGATCACCTACAACACCGAGACGGTCCCGGCCGAGGACGTGGCCTCGCTGAGCGTGTTCCACAACCCGGCCTATGCCGGCCGCATCGCGCTGCCCGACAACGTCGACGACGTCTTCGCGCTGGCGCTTCTGGCCAACGGGATCAGCGACTGGACGTCGCTGACGGACGAACAGTTCCAGGCCGCCGCCGACTGGCTGCGGATCGCGCACGAGAACGTCCGCACCTACTGGGCCGATCCCTCCGAGGCGGCGCAGCTGCTGGTCTCGGGCGAGGTCTCGGTCGCCTGGACATGGAACGATACCGTCGCCCTGCTCCAGGAAGAGGGCTTCCCCGTGGGCTTCCAGCGCGAAGCCGCGGAAGGCGCGTCGAACTGGGTCTGCGGCATGGTCAACATGGCCAATGCTCCGGGCTCGGAAGACAAGGCCTACGACTTCATCAACGCCTGGCTCGCGCCGGAGTCGGCGCGCGGACTGCTCGAGGGCTTCAACTACGTCCACACCAACCTTGTCGGCCGCGACGCGATCTCGGACGACGAGCTCGAGGCCGCCTTCGTGAGCCCGGTCGAAGGCACGCTGCTGACCCAGGTGCCGATGGACCTGGCCATGCGCGAGCGGATGCTGGAAGAGTTCGAGAAGATCAAGGCAGGGTTCTGACCGACCCGATGCCTGTCCCGCGCGCCGGCCCGTCCGGCGCGCGGACCCGGCCCGCCGCCGAAACTCCTTGAGGCACGGGCCCGCGGCCCCTACCCTCGGTTCCACAAGAGCACCACGAACCGACAGGGACCGCCATGACCTACAGAACCCTCCTTGCCGGGGTAACCGCGCTCTGTGCGGCCCCCGCGCTTGCCGCCGACCCCGATCTGCTGGTCTTCGACTGGTCGGGATACGAGGACCCGAACTTCTTTCAGGCCTATATCGAGGCGCACGGGACGAACCCGACCTTCGCCTTCTTCGGCGACGACGACGATGCCTTTCAGAAGCTCCTGTCCGGCTTCCGGGCGGATGTGTCGCATCCCTGCAGCCAGATGGTGGGCAAGTTCCGCGACGCGGACCTGATCGAGCCCTGGGACACCAGCCGCATCCCCGCCTTCGACGTGCTTGACCCCGCGTTCATGGACAGCACGATCTTCCGCGACGCGGGCGGCGTCTGGTACATCCCCGCCGAATGGGGCGCGACCGCCATCGCCTACAACACCGAACAGGTCCCGCCCGAAGACGTGGAGAGCCTGCAGATCTTCACCGACCCCCGCTATGCCGGCCGCATCTCGTTGCCCGACAATAACGACGACGTCTGGGCGCTGGCCTATCTCGCGACCGGCGTCACCGACTGGACGACGGTCACCGAAGAGCAGTTCCAGGCCGCCGGCGCATGGCTGCGGCTGGCGCACGAGAACGTGCGCGCCTACTGGGCCGACGGCGCCGAGCTTGCGCAGCTGATGGCGACGGGCGAGGTCGTCCTCGCCTGGGCCTGGAACGAGACGCCGACGACCATGGTCGCCGAAGGTCATCCGATCGCCTTCGAGCGCGAGCCGGCGGAGGGCTCGACCACCTGGTTCTGCGGCTACGTCAATCTCAAGGACGGCCCCGGCAGCGAGGACAGGGCGTACGATTTCATGAATGCCTGGCTCGACGAGCGCACCGCGCGCTACATCGTCGAGAACTGGGGCTACGGCCATTCCAACAGCGCGGCCCTGGCCGGGATAGACGCGGCAGTGCTCGACTCCGTGGGTCTGGGCAAGGTCACCGCGCCCGTCCTCGCGCAGGTGCCGATGGACAACGTGCTGCGAGACCGGATGCTCGAGGAATTCGAGAAGATCAAGGCGGGCTTCTGATCCTGCCGTCGGGATCGGGGGGCCGTCTGCCCCCCGTACCCCCCGAGGATATTTGCGGACCAAAAGTGGCAGGAATTCGTTAACCCTCCCCTGAGAGGATCGCGTCACGGTACAGGCAGGGATGCCGATGGCCGCGACCGGAAGTGGCGGCCCGTTCCCCGGGAGGGGGCGGGCCGTTCCTCACTTCTGGTCCGGAAGTATCCTCGGGGGTGAATTGCCGCGGCAGCGGCAAGAGGGGGCAGACAACCCCCTGCCCTGTTGCCGCGGGGGGCATCACCCCCTATATTGGCCCTGTTCCGGGCTTGCCCGGGACTATGGCGATAAACGCGCCCGTAATAAGCGGATCGGACCCGGGGGCGGTACCCGGCGGCTCCACCAGACACCCTCGTTGGGGGACCATGGGGCCGAAACAGGATCGACGAACGTGTAAAGGGGATGGCTTTCGCCCGGTGAGCTACCACCGTTATCGGTGCAAATCGCATAGTTGCCAACGACAACCGTGCTCCGGTGGCTCTGGCTGCGTAAGCAGCTCGGGTAACCGAAACCTGAAGCCCAGGCGCCTAGCAGCGTTCTGGCGGGGTTCGCAGGCACCTGGCAACAGAAGCCTGCACTTTCCCTCCGAGACCCCTGCCCCGGCTGCTCAGCGTACCAACACCTTTGCTTCGGCGAGCGAGAAGGATGGGAGATGCGGGTGGGGCGGACGCGAGATCAGGATTCCCCGGCACCGGCCGCCCGGCTGCAACGTTTCGTCGGTCAGCCTCGGGACACCTAGCCCTCGCAGGACATTCAGAAGCGCCTCGGGTGTGAAGCGATCGCGTTTGCGGCGCGCCGTGTAGCTCGCGGCATCCTCGAAGTCGAAGGGAAGACCCGACTGTTCGAAGACCCAGCGCCCCCCGTCGTTCACCGCAGCGATGCTGCGCCGATAGCCGTCTGCATTCCCTCCCGCCCGGGGCGTGTCGTAGACCTCGAGGATGACGCCCGCGTAGCGGGCATGATCGGGCGTCACGCAGGCGCGGAGTGCGGTGACGCCAAGCGTGCGAGAAAGCTGGTACATGGGCAGGAACGGATCCGAACCGCGGGTTCCGTTCTGAAGGAAGGCCGTCCAGCCGAAGGTGGTCGACAGGAAAAGTTCCTTGCTCGGCGCCGGCGACAGAGGCTCGAGCCGGGCGAGACACTCCTCCAGCGATGCATCGACCCAGACTGCATCGACCGCCTGGCCGGAAGCGGAGTACTGATGGCGTCGCGCGGCCGCGACCACCTCGATGTCAGACCGCACCAGTCCGAAGTCGTGGGTGACCGGCCACCAGTGCTCGATCAACCCTTCGGCCATTGCCCCGCCGGCGCCGCGCTACCCATCCAGCTTCCTGAGCCGCTCGATCAGGCTTGACGTGTCCCAGCGCCCGCCGCCCATCGCCTGCACGTCCTTGTAGAACTGGTCGATCAGCGCGGTGATGGGCAGCGGCGCGCCGATCTCGTCGGCGGTCTTCAGGCAGATGCCGAGGTCCTTGCGCATCCAGTCGACGGCGAAGCCGTAGTCGAACTTGCCGTCCAGCATCGTCGCGTGGCGGTTCACCATCTGCCACGACCCGGCCGCGCCCTGGCTGATGACCTCGATCACCGCCTTGCCGTCCATTCCGGCCTTCTCGCCGAAGCGCAGCGCCTCGGACAGGCCCTGCACCAGCCCGGCGATGCAGATCTGGTTCATCATCTTGGCGATCTGGCCCGCGCCCGAGGGGCCGAGGCGGCGGCAGGCCTTCGCATAGGCCGCCATCACCGATTCGGCCTTTGCATAGGTTGCCTCGTCGCCGCCGCACATGATCGAGAGCTGCCCGTTCTCGGCGCCAGCCTGCCCGCCCGAGACCGGCGCATCGACGAAGCCGATCCCGAGACGGCGCGCTTCGGCCTCGAGCTCGCGCGTGACGGCGGCCGAGACGGTGGTGTGGTCGACGAAGACCGCGCCCTTGCGCATGCCGGCGAAGGCGCCGTCCTCGCCTTTGCAGACCGCGCGCAGGTCGTCGTCATTGCCGACGCAGGCCATGACGAACTCGGCCCCGTCCGCCGCCGCCGCGGGCGTCGCAGCATGGCGCCCGCCATGCCTGGCCGCCCAGGCCTCGGCCTTGGCCACGGTGCGGTTGTAGACCGTCACCTCGTGCCCCTTCGCCGCCAGGTGCCCCGCCATCGGAAAGCCCATGACGCCGAGCCCCAGGAATGCCACCTTTGCCATTGCGCGTCCCTCTCCCCTGGCCTTTGCATGTCGCCGCGTTCGGCTGTAACTACCCCACCTGCCCGCCCCGTCAACCACCCGAGCCCCAGACCGGACCCCACATGTTCACGCTGTTCCGCTGGCTTCTGCGCATCGTCACCGGGGCGCTTGCGCTCCTCCTCGTGACGGCCATCGGGGTCTACTACTTCTTCTCGCGCTCGCTGCCCGACTACGATGCGACGTGGGAAATCGCGGGCCTCTCTGCCCCAGTCGAGATCGTGCGCGACAACGCCAACGTGCCGCACATCTTCGGCGCGACCGAGGCGGATGTCTTCTTCGGGCTTGGCTTTGCCCATGCGCAGGACCGGCTCTGGCAGATGACGATGCTCCGCCGCACGGTCGAGGGGCGCCTGTCCGAGGTGTTCGGCGAGCGCACCGTGAAGATCGACGAGCTTCTTCGCCGGCTCGACCTTGCGGGCGCGGCGGCCGACTCGGTCGCCGCCCTGGACCCGCGCACGCGGGCCGCGCTCGACGCCTATGCGCGGGGCGTGAACGCCTGGATCGAGACGGTGAACCGTGAGGCGCTGGGGCGCGGCGCGCCCGAGTTCTTCGTCTTCTCGCGCGAGATCGCGGCCTGGACGGCGGCGGATTCGGTCGCGGTGTCGAAGCTCATGTCACTGCAACTGGCGAGCCACCTCGACAACGAGGTCCTGCGTGCGCGGCTGTCGCTGGTCCTGAGCGACGAGCGGCTGCGCGACATCCTGCCGGAGGTGCCGGGCCAGGGGATCGCGGTGCTGCCGCGCTACGCCGATCTGGCCCCGGGCATCGGGCAAAGCCTAGCGGCGCTGGAGGACCGGGGCGACCCGTTGTCGCCCGTCCCCCCGCGCGGCTTCGGCGGCGCGTCGAACGCCTGGGCGGCGGCGCCCTCGCGCTCTGCGGCAGGCGGATCGCTTCTGGCCAACGACCCGCACCTCGGGTTCTCGGCCCCCTCGGTGTGGTACCTCGCCCGGCTGGAGCTGCCTTCGGGCGGGGTGATCGGCGGCACGATTCCCGGCATCCCGACGATCCTCGTGGGGCGCTCGGCCCGGCTCGCCTGGGGCCTGACAACGGCCTTCGTCGACGATCAGGACCTGTTTCTGGAAGAGCTGAACCCCGGCGACCCGGGCGAATACCGCACCGAACGGGGGTGGGAGCCGTTCGAGACCCGGCCCTCGATCATCGAGGTCAAGGGCGGCCAGCCCATCACCCTTCGCCTGCAGAACACCCAGAACGGCCCGGTCATTCCCGGCGACTTTTACGACCTCGCCTCGGTCACGCCGCCCGGGCATGTCATGGCGCTGGGATGGACGGCGCTGTCGCGGTCCGACACCTCGCTCGACTTCTCGATGGCGCTGATGCGCGCGGGCGGCGTGGAAGAGGCGATCTCTGCCCTCCCGCTGGCGATCGCGCCCGCGCAGAACGTCACGCTGGCCGACCCCGAGAACATCGCGCTGGTCACTGCCGGCGCGGTACCCCGCCGCGACGCCCGGCACCAGAGCCAGGGCCGCATCCCCGCCCCCGGCTGGCGGCCCGAGAACCGCTGGCAGGGCCTCCAGCCCGCCGGATCCAACCCGCGCTTCGTCAATCCCGAAGGCGGGATCCTCGGCAACACCAACAACAAGATCGTCGACCGTCCCTTCCCGCAGCATGTCAGCTTCCTCTGGGGCGATACCCAGCGGGTGCAGCGCTGGCGCCGT
The DNA here is from genome assembly GCA_025458985.1 of Paracoccaceae bacterium. Classification (GTDB taxonomy): domain Bacteria; phylum Pseudomonadota; class Alphaproteobacteria; order Rhodobacterales; family Rhodobacteraceae; genus JALORM01. The sequence goes on from JALORM010000033.1 coordinate 14,094, forward strand.
CTGATGCAGGCGCGCGAGGTCCACACCCGCGACAGCTTCATCGAGGCGCAGCTCGACACCGTGGCGCCGGATGCCCGCGCCCTTCTGCCGCTGGTCGCGCGCGACCTGTGGTTCACCGGCGAAGCCGCGCCCGAAGGCACGCCCGAGCGGCGGCGCCAGCGCGCGCTGGAGCTTCTGGCCGAGTGGAACGGCGAGATGAACGAACACATGCCCGAGCCGCTGATCTACGCGGCCTGGATGCGCGCGCTGCAGGAGCGGCTGGTCCGCGACGACCTCGGACCGCTCGCCACGGCGCTGACCCATGTCGACCCCGTGTTCATCGAGCGCGTCTTCCGGGACGAGGGGGGCGCCTCGGTCTGGTGCGACGTGATCCAGTCGACCGCCGTCGAGACCTGCACCGACATCGCCCGCCAGTCGCTGGACGACGCCCTGGTCTGGATCGGCGAGCATCATGCGGGCACGCTCGAATCGCTGCGCTGGGGCGATGCGCACCAGGCCACCCACGATCACCAGACGCTGGGCGAGGTGCCCGGGCTTGGCTGGATCGTGAACATCCGGCAATCGACCTCGGGCGGCGACCACACGCTGATGCGCGGGCTGACCGCCGGGACCGGCGCCCAGCCGTTCCTGAACGTGCATGGCGCGGGCTATCGCGGCGTCTACGACTTCGCCGATCCCGAAAGCTCGGTCTTCATCATCTCGACCGGGCAGTCGGGCCATCCGCTGTCGCGCTTCTACGACAACCTGGGCGTCCTGTGGCGGCGGGGCGAATACATTCCGATGACGCTCGACCCCGATCTCGCCCGCGCCGGGGCGACGGGGGTGACGCGGCTGGTCCCGGAAGGCGGCTAGCGCCGCGGCCCGCCCGTGGCCGCTCCGGCTCAGGTGCCCGGGCGCGGGCAGTCCCCGCCCCAGCCCGGGGTGTCAGGCGCGGGCCTCGCGCCGTGCCCCGGCGTCCTGAGCGGGCTCGCGTAGGGATATCCACCGTCGAGCACGCCGAAATCCGTGACCAGCGCGCAGAGACAGCCCGACTGGTCAAAGCCCCAGTAGCTGGCATACCAGCCATCGCCCCAGCCCGACGAGAAGACCGCCATCGAAAGACCCGCGCGCGTCACCACGAAGTCCTGCGGAATGCCCGAGGCATCCGGGAAGGCCCGCGCCATCAGCTCGCCGTTGGCGAAGGCGCCGTAGGCCTCGCC